>JAFYRC010000304.1 GCA_017547065.1 Tidjanibacter sp. | reverse complement strand
GTGAAGATTGAGTATCCCGACAACTACATCGAGCAGATGCTCTACTACTCCAACAACTACTCGTTCCTGCCCACTCTCAACTAATTTGGGTGGGGTAGAGTAGCCCTGTAAATTGTATGAAAACTATTCGAATATTCAACAAAGAAGTACGCTGGGAGCTCCCCGTGATTGCCCTGTCGGCCATTGTTGTGGTCAGTGTGGTGGCAATCAAACTGGGTGGTGGCAACCATTCGGGCCCCAAAGCGGAGCCCAAGGCCAAGGTGGAGTTGCTCTATGGCTACGACATGAGCCAGTATGAGATTTCGCAGGGCAAGGTGGAGAGTGGACAAACACTCTCCCACCTGCTCGAAGGCTACACCTCGCAGGTCAACATCAACCGCATAGCCGAGGCCGCAAAACCCACCTACAACTTCCGTAACATCAAAGCGAATAATAAATATGCCATCTTCTCGCAGAGCGACTCGCTCGGCACTCACCTCTGCCACTTTGTCTACGAAAAAGACAAGGAGAGCATGGTACACGTGTCGCTCAATGCCGATGGTAGCATTGGTGTGCGCACCGAGCAGAAGGAGGTGACCTACAAACGTCGTAAGGTGTCGGGTACCATCTCCTCCTCGCTGTGGAATTGCCTCACGGAGAATAATATTCACCCCGCCTTGGCGATTGAGATGGAGGATATGTATGGTTGGAGTGTCGACTTCTTCGCACTCCACGAGGGCGACACCTTCACGGCCATCTTCGATGAGAAATACATCGATGACGAGCTGGCGGGCGTTGCTACGGTGTGGGGCGCCAAGTTCACCCACATAGGCAAAGACTACTACGCCATTCCCTATGTGCAGGGTGGTAAGTTGAGCTATTGGGATGAGGATGGTAAGAGTATGCGCAAGCAGTTCCTCAAGGCCCCCTTGAAGTTCACCCGCATCAGTTCCAGGTTCTCCAACTCGCGTATGCACCCTGTGCTGAAAATTCGTCGTCCCCACCACGGTGTGGACTACGCAGCACCCAAGGGAACACCCGTTGTGGCCATCGCCGACGGTACGGTTACGGCCAAGTATTGGGATAAGAATGGCGGTGGTAATGTGCTCAAAATCAAGCACAACAACGGCTATTCGAGTGCCTACCTCCACCTCAATGGCTACGCCAGCGGTATCTACGTTGGCAAGCGTGTGTCGCAGGGAGAGAAGATCTGCTTTGTGGGCAACACTGGTACTTCCACCGGCCCCCACCTCGACTTCCGTGTCTACAAAAATGGCAAGGCTATGGATCCCTTGAAGATTCCCTCCAACCCCGTGGAGCCAATCAAGAAGGAGAATATGGCCGATTTTGAGAATATCAAAACCAGGGTACTTGCCGAGTTGGAAGGCGAGGTGCGCAAGAAGGATCAGGTGGGTCGCTATGACCTCTATCCCGAAACACGCCCCGAGGTTTCGCTCACTCGCACCGATTCGCTGAAAATGAAGATTGAGGAGGGCACCTTCTGGCAGGCTCTCGAAAAGATTGATTAGGGGCCAACGCGTGGCTTAATAACCTTAACATTCTCACACAATGGATGCAACAACAAAACTGGGAGTTATCATCGTTGCCGGCGGTGTCGGCAACCGAATGGGGGCAGATGTTCCCAAGCAATTTCTCTCGTTGGGAGGAAAGTCAATCCTGGAAATTACTCTTCGACGCTTCCTTGACAAAGCCTCGGAGATTGTTGTAGTGTTGCCATCCGACCAGCACGAAAGATGGGCCGAGATTTGTGAGAAAAGTGGCCTCTGCGGAACACACAAGGTGTGCTCCGGCGGGGCTACGAGGTTTGAGTCGGTGAAGTGTGGTCTGGCAGCCCTTGGCGAGTGTGACCTCGTTGCGGTACACGATGGCGTGCGTCCGCTGGTGAGCGAGGAGATGATCGGAAGGGGCGTGGCTGTGGCTGCCGAAACGGGAACGGCCATTCCTATTGTGGAGGCTGTGGACTCTTTTAGGGTGCTCACCGATGCGGGTTTTCAGGTGATTGACCGCAGTAGGTTGCGCGCAGTGCAGACCCCACAGATATTTCGCTCGGAATTGCTCCGTGAGGCCTACAAGGCCGAGCCGAGCCCCCGATTTACGGACGACGCAACGGTAGTGGAAGAGGTGTGTGGCGTGGAGCTGTGCTACTATGATGGCGAGCGCAAGAACCTCAAAATTACCACACAAGACGATCTCTTAATTGCCGAGTCATTCATTCAGGAAGAGTAAAAACAATGCGTATTACGTTCAGATATGGCAAGGCCGATAGGCTTTCGTGGGTGGTGACACTCGCGGTGCTGGGTGCTATGGGCGCCCTGTCGGCAGTGCTGTTTGTCGGAGCACAAGGGGCATATTATGTTGCCGCGTGGGCTACGGCGCTATGTGTGGCGGTGGGGGTGTTGTATTTGCTCTCCAAACCCACTCGTATTGTGTTGGACGACAGAATGTTGGAGCTGCGATGCTTGCTGGATACCACCTATCTGCCCGTAGAGAGCATTGTGGATATTGTGGCTGTGGGCGATGGCGGGTTCCGACACAAGATACCGCTCCTGGGGTCGTTTGGCTTTTGGGGCTACCTGGGTCGCTATGCCGACTTGAAGGCCAAGAGGATTTACAGCGTCTACGCCACCAATAGGAGGCAGTGTGTGGCCATACACACAACTCGCCGATGCTACATGGTCAGCTGTCGCAATGCCGAGTTGCTGGTGTCGCTCGTGCTGGAAGCGCGTGCGCGCGGGGCGAAGGAGTTGTGACAAACGGGGTGTAAATCTTCTTCCACGCGCCGGATTGATTTGGAAATAAGGAAATTAAGCAATAACTTTGTGGGTAAACACATTTAAAGAGCCTAAAACAATACTATAATGGGATTTTTCAAGGAGATAGCAGCGGGTCTTTACCACGCAGGCGTTGCCGTGCGTAATTGGCTCTTTGACGCAAAAATCCTGCGCACCACACAGTTCGACATTCCCATTGTGTGTGTGGGAAATGTGGCGGTTGGTGGCACGGGTAAGACTCCTACCGTGGAGTTTATTCTGAAAAATCTGAGCGACCAATACACCATCGCCGTGCTTTCGAGGGGCTACCGTAGGCGCACCAAGGGTTACATCGAGGTGCAGGTGAGTGATTCGTTCTTGAAGGTGGGTGATGAGCCCAAACAAATCAAACGTAAATATCCCGACACGGTGGTTGTTGTGTGCGAAAACCGTGTGAATGCCGTAAGGCGCATAATGGAGGAGCACCCCGAGGTGAACCTGATTGTGATGGACGACGGCTTCCAACACCGTAGCCTTACCCCCAAGGTGAGCATTATCTTGTCGGACTACAACACTCCTCCCTATCGAAATAAAATGTTGCCTGCGGGCACTCTGCGTGATACTCCCTCGCAGTTGCGCAGGGCAAACATTTTGCTTGTAACCAAGACTCCGAAGACGATGCAGCCCATCGAGCGTAATATCGCTCTCAAAGAGTTGCGTCCCTATCCCTACCAAGCCGTGTTCTTCACCGACATCAAGCAGGGTAACCCGAGGCCTATTTTTTCGGACATGGCGGCCGACACTGTCATTCGTGGCAGCAAAGTTGTAGCTCTTTCGGCTATAGCCACACCGGAGCGCTTCCACGAGAGCCTCGAAAGTCGTTTTGATGTGGTTGAGAAGATTGTTTTTGGCGACCACCACACCTACAAAGTGCGCGACATTAAACGCATTGTGGAGGTCATGGAGTCGCACGGAGAGAACACAATTGTGATTACCACCGAGAAGGATGGTGTGAAACTCACCTCTCGTAAGTATATTCCCGAGGAGTTGCAACGCAGACTCTTTGTGTTGCCCATTGAGATTAACTTCCGCGATGGAGACGAGGCTCGTTTTGTGAAAAAATTGAATCACGAGATAAAAGTCAAAAACTATGATTGAACGCATAAAAACATCGGCGGAGTACATCCGCAGTAAGGTCGATTTTACTCCCGAGGTGGGTATCATTCTTGGCACCGGTTTGGGCGGTTTGGTAAACCACATCGACATCAAGTATACACTCCCCTACAATGAGATTCCTTCGTTCCCCGTGTCGACGGTGGAGGGACACGCAGGTAGGCTGATTTTTGGTCTGCTGGGTGGCAAGAAGGTTGTTGCAATGCAGGGAAGGTTTCACTACTACGAGGGCTATGCTACCGAGCAGGTTGTTTTCCCCGTGAGGGTTATGAAGATGTTGGGCATCGAGAACCTCTTTGTGTCGAACGCCAGCGGCGGTATCAACTCCTCGTTCAGGGTGGGCGACCTGATGGTTATTACTGACCACATCAACCTTATTCCCAACGTGCTGATTGGTAAGAACTACGCCGAGCTCGGTCCTCGCTTCCCCGATATGGGCGAGCCTTACAGCAAAGCTCTGATGGCCCTGGC
>JAFYRC010000303.1 GCA_017547065.1 Tidjanibacter sp. | reverse complement strand
TGGGTACAATCCTTCCGCCCATAGTTTCGTTGGTGTTGGTCCAGTGACATCCGTTGACGGTGTAGAGGGTGTCGGTACACATAAAATCGCCCTTCTCAATATCCTCGAGGTTATTCCACCAACCACCACCGGTGTTGAAGTTATTGCCATCCTGGGGGGCGATGTTGGAGTAGTAGAACACCTGTTTGTTGGTTGCAGCAGTAATATTACGCATGTTGGATGCGAGCATGTGGCCTCGGTTCATCCAATTACCCTTGTTGGTGTCTCCTGCTACGTCGGCATTCTTTTGTACACTCGTAGGAATCACAGGGTCGGGAGCATAGTTTTCCGACCTGCCACTACCGCAGTAGCACTTGTGGATGGGGGCTGCAACCCACACGGGGCAACCCATCGAGGCGCTGTAGCACACCGAGAAGTTGCGCTGACTGCCATAGTCGCTACGCATATGGTAGGCATAGTAGTAGTCGCTGTTGCTTTTGTTCTCTGCGGGGAGTTCAGCCCAACCTGTATACTTGGCGCCGCTGTTGCCGACGAGTCCACCGCTGCCGTTATCGCCGGTGTTGTCGTCATTGCCACCCGTATTGTCGTCGCCGGTACTTCCGCCGGTGTTGTCATCGTTGTCACCGGTGTTGCCACCACCCGTATTGCCGCCGCCTGTGTTGGATGCTGCCTTCTGCGACACGAGGATGGTGTAGGGCGAGGCTTCGCCTGCTACCATGGGCTCGATTTCAACCTTGGCATTACGGCTCTTGGTCGAGGTGTTCTCACCGTAGGAGAAGGCAACCTCGCAGGTGCCAACATGCTCCGTGGAGCCCAAAATGGTGAGCCATTCGGCGCTCGTTGTAATACTCCACTCGGTGTTGCTCTCAACGACAAGCTTGAAGTTACCCTTGGTGCTTTCGAGGCTCTTGGAGGTTACCTCTACGTTGATATACTTCTCGTCGGAGGGCTGTTCGTTCAGATCGCCACACGCCATGAATGCTGTGGCAACTGCCAAAACTACTATCTGTGCAAACTTCTTCATTTTAGTTTGTTTGTCTTTCTTTTTTTTGAGTTGTGGTTTTGCTGTGAGAGGGTTTCCTACATTCCCCAGTAGTTGTTGGGGTCGATGGCGCTTTCAACCTTCTGCTCGGTGGAGTCGTCGAGGTTGGGGAAGAAATCGATGCCTGTGCGCTCCTCGAGTTGGTCGATGGTGATCATATCATCGAGTGTGGCATTACCGGTGGCTGCTTTGTGGGGCACCCAGATGGCCAAGGCCTGGTAGGTGCTGTTGTCGCCCGTGCCTCGACGCTGGAGGAGGGCTTTGTAGTAGTAGTTGGGGATTGCCACCCTTTTGTCGCTGTCGCTCTTGCAGTAGGTGTAGTTAACGGTCTCGTTGCCACCCACGGTTTTGAATACGGCGCCCGTAACCACATAGAGGGTGTCGCAACCCTTACCCCAATTGCGCACCTGCGTCTCGATGTTGGCCCACTTCTTCTGGTTGAGGCCTGAGAGCTGGGGAGTCATATTGGTAGGGTAGAAGGTTTGGCGGTTGTCCTCATTGGAGCCGAGGCGCGAAGCCGATGGGAGCATGTGGCCACGGTCGTAGGAGCCGTTGTAGGAGTTCTTCATATAGAGCTGTTTCTCCTGGGGAATGCTGGGGTCGAAGATGCCCCAGTCGTCCACGCGCTCACCCTTGCCATCGATATTACCCTTGCAGAGAGGGTAGGCAATCCAGATGGGGGTGTAGTTCTTCGAGTCGTAGAGGACCGAGAAACTGCGCTCCTTGTTGTTCTTGGAGGGAAGCATGTGCTTCGAGAAATACATTTCCTCGTAGTCGGCAGTGAATGTGGGGAGTTCAAGCCATGTGGGCACAACCCTGTTGTCAACCTCGGGCTTGGGGCCGGGGGTAGGTTGCTCACCTTTGGCGAGCTGTGTGAAGAGTATCTCGATATCCTTGCGGGGGAACTTCACACGCAGGGTGAGCGAGCGCGACTCCTCGAGGGTGTTCTGGCCGAACGACATGATTACGCTGTCGTGACCCACGCCACTGGTTCGGTTGAACGAGCACCAGCCCTCCACGCCCTCGGGCGAGAGATAGTCAACTTCAATGGTCCATGCCGAGTCGGTGGCGATGGATACGAATTGCTGCTTTACGGTGTGAGCTACGGTTTCGCCCACATTGAGCACCACGGCGTCCTCCTGCGGATTGGATGAGAAGGTGGTGCAAGCGGTGCCGAACATCAGCGCCAGCACAGCCACGAGGGTAAGTTTGTGGAATATATTGTTTGTTGTCATAGCCTTTATGTTTGTGTTTCTTGTTTGCCGGCCCTTGCTGGTAAGGGCCTATTAGGGCGTAAAGGTACGACATTTATTTGGAAATGCGTGCGCGCGCGCGCGAAAAACGTGCGTGTATGTGTATAAAAAAGAGTATAGGCGCTCAAACGAGCGCCTATACTCTTTTTTTTGTCTAACGTCTAATGTCTATTTTGCCTGATAGG
>JAFYRC010000302.1 GCA_017547065.1 Tidjanibacter sp. | reverse complement strand
TTTGTTATGCGGGGCGCTTTTTGTTATGCGGGGCGCTTTGCGCTATGGATAACACCTGATTGGTTGTGTGACGATTAGTTGTGCAACTACCGACCGCCGTAACAGCCCACTCCGGCTTTCAGCCACCTCCCCTAACTTATGGGGAGGAATTGCAGGAAGGCTTCACGCTCCCCAACGACAAAACGGCTTCCTGACGTTCGAAAGAACTTCACCCTTCCATCCTACACAAAACAGGCAACGCCTGCAACGCCTGCCTACACAAAACGACCTGTGGCAGCGGTCGACGGTTGACGGTTGACAGTTGACGATTTACTATTTCTTCTTATTATCGGCCGACCTCGAAAGACCTACACGGTTGTAGTGGCGGATGTTGTAGACAAACTGAATGGCCACATAACGACCCATTCCTCGGTTGACAACCTCCGAAATGGCTGTGGTGCTCACCGAACGGCTGTAAATCTTCGAACTCTGGTCAAAGAGGTCGTTCACACCAATGCTAATCTCGCCCAGGCCACGGGGCAATACGCGGTGACCGATGTAGAGATTGCACAACAGATAGGAGGTTGCATAGTCGGTACCAATAGCCTTGTAGTCGTTCCACGACGCCGAGGCGGAGATTGTAAAGTCGTGAGGAGTGATGTATTTCAGGTCGCCCGAGGCCACCTGCCTAACATTGTCGTTGCGGGCAAAACCCTGCATAAAACGGGTTTGCTGCTTGGTGTAGGAGCCACTATAAGAGAGCGTAAAATCCAACCTCTCGCTAATATTACTACTCAACACGGCGCCCAACTCACCCCAAGTATTTTCGAGTTTGAGGTGCTCGCCATTGAGGATACTCGGCGTGCGTCCAAGACCAAAGGTGCCTCGGATGTTGAAGTTGCACTTCATAAAGTGGAGTGGCATACCATAGACCGTCCTCAAACGCAAATCCCAAAATCCCTTCATGTTCTCCGGCTTGGCAAACTGGTTACCATCGCCGAGGAGGCTGCCATCGGGAAGTTCAAAGTCTGGCTGGTCTACAATTAGTGCGTCGGCAATGTAGCGGTTATTGATCCTCACACGGGTAGAGAACGACAACGACGTTCCCTTGCTCGGCATTGTGTGGAGATACTGCACATCGATATTATGCAGGTAGGACTGACGCAAGTCGGGGTTACCGATGCGCAAGAACTGCGAACTCGACGTATTGAGTACGTTCTGGAGCTGTGCGGGTTTGGGGTTGCTGATGTTGCTCGTAGCGTCAACTTTGATCCTATTGAGCGGGTTGATTATATAGTTTCCCACCAGCGAGTAGACCACATCGCCATAGGTCTGGTGGACCTTATCGGGCTTGGGCAAAATGTAGGTACCGACATAGTCGACATGCTGATAGTGCATACCGGCCGTAACGGAGCTCTTACCCTTACCATACTTGTAGAATGCGCCGAGGCGGTGGGTAACATAGTCCACACTGAAAACGTTGGAGAGATCCGCGCGATACTGATCCTCGCTCCACTCCTCAATCACTTTTGAGGTCCTATACACCTGTTTATCTGTTGCCGAACCATTGCAATCCAATCGATAGGAGGCCGACATCGAGGCCCTTCTCGACACGGGCCTGGTGTAGCTCAGCGTGGTCACAACACTATATGCAGGTATGGTGCGCAACTGACGTTGGAAATCCCTCGACGAGGCATTCGCGGGGTCGAAATCAACAACAACTTTCTTTTTGAACGTATACTGCTCGGGGAGCGAGTAGAAGTCATTCTCGCTATACCTTGCGTAGATCGACAGACCCAACGACTCGCGTTTCTGTTTGAGTCGCATGCTGTATGACAAGTTACCACTCACAGAGATGTTGGACTGGGTGATATCTGCCAACGACAAACGGCGGTAGACAAAGGTCGTGTCGGTGTCATTAAAGAGGTTGTCCGTACGGCTTGTGGTGCTACTTCCCGTAATGTTATTGTTCCACGACACCGAGGGACGGAACGAAATGTTGTGCTTGGGTGCCACGGGAATGTCTATACGTCCACCAAATTGGTGGCTTGTGCGGTCGTTCCAGCTATCCGCCACAGCATTATACAGAACCTTCTTGGTTGTGGGAGTGAAGGTCGTACGGTCGGTTGTGGTTGTATTTTCGTTGTCGATGGTGTTGAAGAAGTAGAAGAGCGAAAGGCGTATCTTCTCCTTCCTCTTTTTGCCCATAGGCACTCGGTCGTTGTAGTTGATACCAAACGAGCCCACCGTGCTCACGCCATTGATGGGCTTGACGTTGAAGACTCCATTGGAGGCCGTATCGCCCACCGCCGACACATCGGCCGACGAGAAGTTGAACTGGTTGACGTTGTTCCACATACCGATGAGGGCGATGTGGAGGTCGTCTTTGAGGCGGTTAAGGTTACCGGCAATGATACCCTTCTTGTCGTTAGCGCCACCAAACTGGCTCTTACCAAACCAACCATTACGCTTATCCTCGGCCGTCACGATATTGATGGCCATATAGCCCTCGCCATCATCCACACCCGTAAGCTCGGCCTGAGCACTGAGCTGATAGTAGGTTTCAATCGACTCAATCATATCGGCCGGAATGTTCTTCACCGCCGCCATGGGGTCGTTACCGAAGAACTCTCGGCCATCGACAAATACTTTTTTCACATCGCGACCGTGCACCTCAATACCCGTGTTGCTCACAGCCACACCTGGCATTTTGGCCAGCATCTTGTGGGCACTTGCATCGGCCGACACCTTGAATGCCGAGGCATTATAAACAACCGTGTCGCCCTTTATGGAGGTACGCATCATTGAGCCCTTGATGCTCACGTCCTCCATCACAATACTCGACGTAGAGAGTTTCAGGGTGCCCAAATCGACATCCGCCCCAGCCTTGGTGCTAAACTCCTTTGTGAAGGTCTCATATCCGAGATACTCCACCGAGAGTTTGTAGGCCTTACCTGCGGGAACGGAGAGTTGGAATGTGCCCTGGTAGCCAGAGGTTACAATGCCCACACGGGTGCCATCGGCCACCGTCACAACATCCACAACAGCTCCCAGTACGGCTTCGCCCGTGGACTTGTCGGTCACACGTCCCGACACGCCACACTGACCCTGTGCCACCGCCGAGCCAATGCCCGCCAGCAGCATGGTTGCCACACAAATCCATATTTTCAAACCACGCACCATTTTATTCTTCAATTCACTTTACCTCCCTACTGCCACAAGGAGATACCACGCGAGAGGTCTGCGCGCGAGAAATAGTAGATTTCGCCACAGTCGGTACCCACCAACAGACCACCTCCGCCCAACGGACACGCCGTGGGAGTAACCGAGTAGCGACCCAGATTGAGGTCCCTACCCTTGAAGAGAAGCTGTTTGGGGTAGTTGAAGCTCATATCGTTGTTGGTACCAACGTTCTCAAAGTAGAGCACATTGAGGCCCGCCGTAGGATAGCGCGACCAGGGAAGTCCCTTGGTTGGCGAGGGGAACGATGCCGTGTAGGGCACGCCCACAAGCAGATCCAAGTCGCCGTCGCCATCCCAGTCCATCAGGTGGAGCTTCTCCCTACCGCGCTCGGCAAGCGAAGTGTCCACCTGCTGGCGGTAGCCCGTGATGTGGTCCGCAAAGAGGAGCGTAGCCTCGCCCCTGTCGACCACAGCATTATCCACACGGCGCTCATAGAAGTGAACCTTATCTTCGCTGTCCATCGCCACGAGTATGGTACGATCGCCTACCATTGCCACCGCAGGCCTTGTGCG
>JAFYRC010000301.1 GCA_017547065.1 Tidjanibacter sp. | reverse complement strand
GTCAACAACAAAATAGCCACGGGAAATTCCCGTGGCTTTTTTGTTCAATCAGCAGAACTGTTACTCTGCGAAAATCTCGGCCAATTTCTCGCCCAAAGCCTCGCCACGGAGGTTCTTGGCAATAATCTTACCCTCGCTGTCGATGAGGAAGTTGGTGGGGATGGAGCTAACGGCGTAGTCCTTAACGGCGGGAGCCTCCCAACCACCCAGGATGCTCACATTCACCCAGGTCATACCCTTGTCGGCGATGGTGTTCACCCAAGCGTTCTTGTTGTTATCGAGGCTGATACCATAGATCTCAAAGCCCTTGTCGTGGTACTTTGCGTAGTCTGCCAAGAGGTAGGGAACCTCGCCCATGCAGGGACGGCACCACGAAGCCCAGAAGTCCAACAGGGTAACCTTGTTAGCCTTCACAACATCGCTCAGAGCAATCTCCTGACCCTCTGCGTCGGGCATCTTCACCTCAATGAAGTCGTTACCCACAGCGGTGCGCAACATACCCTCGGCCCTCTGGCGAACTTTCACCAACTCGGGCAACTTCTGCAACTCCTTCGAGAAGCCCTCAACGGTAGCCAAGATCTCCTCAGCCTCCATCGAGTAGAATTTGCTCTTCACGAAGATGTAGGCACCCCAAAGGTTGTCTTTGTTAGCCTCGAAGCTCTCCTCGTTGAGTGCCTCAATCTGCTCATATACAGCCTTTACCTCCTCCTCGGTAGCCTCGGGGTTCGAGAGCGCCTCCGACAAACCTGCCTGAGCTTCAAGGTAGGTAGCAAAAGCGTCGTTCGACACGGTACCACCAACGGTAACATTCTCGAGGTCCTCGGCGCTACCACTCACGGTAATCTCGCCGCTCTCCAAGAATACGGGCTTAACGGGCTGGCCGTTTACGGTCAGAAGAGTGAAGAGAGGAGTAAGGCTCTCAACCTCAATGGTGAATGCACCGTTCTCCACGGTAGCCTCACCGTATGCCTCCTCAGCACCGCTCATAGGAACAAGTGCAACAGTACCTTCAAGACCCTCGATAGTACCGGTCACGGCATAGGTCTTTGCATTCTGGCAGCCCACCAACAACATTGCGGCAGCGGCTGCAAAAAGAATAAGTTTTTTCATCGTTTCTGTCTGTTTTTGGTTTATATGTTTATTGTCTTTCTCTCTTACACATCGGGGCCAATAGCCAAACGCCTGCAAGGGCGTTGTTATTGTTTCACTCGGTCGGGGTTCTTACTCACAAAGCTCTCCCACGAACTCTTGGTTGCACTCCTACGGGTGCGGCTCACGGGCTGATGAGGTATCACCTGGGAGGTTTCGAAGTAGTGGCACAGAGCCACCGCCAGTCCGTCCGTGGCGTCCAGCCTCTTGGGATTGTACTCCACCCCCAGCATGCTCTTCAACATCGAGGCCACCTGTTCCTTGGCTGCGCCACCATTACCCGTAATGGCCTGCTTAACCCTCCTCGGAGCATACTCAAAGACCTTGTGTCCTCGGCACAGCGCCGCGGCCATAGCCACTCCCTGCGCCCTGCCCAACTTGAGCATACTCTG
>JAFYRC010000002.1 GCA_017547065.1 Tidjanibacter sp. | reverse complement strand
ACGAAAAAAATGCAAAACACCAAGCGGGTGCTCTGCATTTTTTTCGGTCTACCGTCTACCGTCCACCGTCTACCGTCTGTTTTTTTACAGGCAACGTCTGTTGTCGTCGGTCGTCGGTCGTCGGTCGTCGGTTGACTTATAACATTGCCTTCACCTCGGCAGCTACGGTGGCGCCATTGAAGCCGAACTTCTCGTCGAGCACTTTGTAGGGGGCCGAGTAGCCGAAGTGGTCAACGCCGTGGATGGTGCCGTTCTCGCCCACGAGGCTCAACAGAGTCACGGGCAGACCGGCGGTCATACCATAGCGGGGTACGCCGGCGGTGAGCACGCTCTGCTGGTACTCTTTCGACTGGTCGCGGAACAAGCCCTCGCTGGGTACGCTCACGATGCGTACGCCAATGCCCTCGGCCTGCAACAGCTCGGCGCCCTCCACGAGGGTCGAAACCTCACTACCGCTGGCGATGAGGATAGCCTGGGGCTGCTCGCAATCCCACACGATGTAGCCACCCTGGGCCAACTGCTTGGCCTCCTCACGACGGTTGCCGGTGAGGGTGGGGAGGTCTTTGATGTTCTGACGCGAGGTGATGAGTGCCACGGGCCTCTGCTCGGCCATAGCAACCCTCCAAGCCTCCACGGTCTCGGCGCCATCGCCGGGGCGGAGTACAACCATACTGCGCTCGCCGTGGTGGTTTTTGAGGTGCTCCATCAGGCGGATCTGTGCCTCGTGCTCGATGGGCTGGTGGGTAGGACCATCCTCACCCACGCGGAACGAGTCGTGGCTCCAGATGAAGATTACGTGGATGCGCATCAGCGCTGCCAACCTTACGGCGGGCTTCATATAGTCGGAGAATACGAAGAAGGTACCACACGCAGGAATAACGCCTCCGTGGAGTGCCATACCGTTCATAATACAAGCCATGGTGAGCTCCGAAACGCCTGCCTGGAAGAACTGACCGCTCCAATCGCCCTTAGCGAATGCGTGGGTCTTTTTGAGGAAGCCGTCGGTCTTGTCGGAGTTGCTCAGGTCGGCCGAAGCAACAACCATGTTCTCAACCTGCTCGGCCAGTGCGCCCAATACGGTAGCACAAGCGTTACGGGTAGCGCAACCTGCGGCGGGGGCGATAGCGTCGTAGTCAACCTCGGGAGCCTCGCCACTGAGGAACTTGTCGAGCTTAGCGGCCAATGCGGGGTTCTCCTCCCTCCACTTGTTCTCAACCTCCTTGCGCTCGGCTGCCCACTGGCGCAACTCCTCACGCCTTGCTGTGTAGGCCTCCTCCACCTCGGGGAAGATCACAAAGGGGTTCTCTGCGTCGCCACCCAAGCCTTTGATGGTGCAAGCGATGTCGGCACCTGCGGCGGAGATGGGCTGGCCGTGAGTGGAGATCTTATTCTCGTAGGAGCTACCGTCGGCTGCCACAGCACCCATACCCATCACGGTCTTACCGATGATGATGGTGGGGCGCTCGGTCTCGGCATTTGCTGCCACGAGGGCTGCACGGATGCTCTCAGCGTCGTTACCATTGCACTCCAAAACGTTCCAATTCCAAGCCTTATACTTGGCAGCCACGTCCTCGGTGTCCACAGCGTCCACGGTGGTGGAGAGCTGGATGTTGTTGGAGTCGTAGAACATGATGAGGTTGGCCAAGCCGAGGTGACCGGCGATGCGGCCAACGCCCTGCGAGATCTCCTCCTCTACGGCACCATCGGAGATGTAGGCATAGGTCTTGTGAGCAGTCCACTCGCCGAAGCGCTCTGCGAGGAACCTCTCGGCCATTGCTGCACCCACAGCCATAGCGTGACCCTGACCGAGGGGGCCGGAGGTGTTCTCAATGGCGTGTGCGAGATCCCTTTCGGGGTGACCGGGGGTGTGGCTGCCCCACTGACGGAAGTTTTTGAGCTCCTCGAGGGGCATAGCACCTGCGAGGGCCAACACGCTGTAGAGCATGGGCGACATGTGTCCGGGGTCGAGGAAGAGCCTATCCCTCCAAGGGAAAGCGTAGTCGTCGGGATTGTAGCGCAGGAACTCGGAGTAGAGGATGTTGATGAAGTCAGCACCACCCATTGCACCACCGGGGTGACCCGATTTTGCTTTTTCTACCATTGCTGCTGCAAGGATGCGGATGTTGTCGGCTGCTTTGCGTGCGGTTGTGTTGTTCATAATGTCTGTTTTTATATATGATTAAATCGATTTACTTTATTATACCCCACAAAGATAGCCAAAACTTTGTATGCTTGTACACCTTTGGGCACAAAAAAAGAGCAGTCGCTTCACAGCGACTGCCCTCCGATCAAAATTATCATCTAAAAACTACTCGGTTACGAGAGCTTTATCGCAGTACCATACATCCTGGAAACGGCCACCAACGCCATCACCGGGGCAGTAATAGTACGAATAAGAAACAATTGCATTTGCACTTGCTGCATAGTATGCATACTCGGGATCGATGTTTACATACCTCACGAAGTAGTCGGAGATGTAACCAAGACCTGTTTCGAATTCAACATCACCGTAGCTATCGGGAGTACCCCTTGGAATCAGAACACCATCTTTGAACTCAACCTCGATATTCAAACAACCTGTCATCTCATCGTAAACACGATAGTAGGGGAATCCATCTGCTTTGTAAACAGCGCAAGGAACTTCGGGTACCTCGTAAACCAAACCCCACAAATCCGAGACCAAGGTGGCGCCGCAGTACTCGCTCCAAGTGTAGTCCCTGAGGATTGACAATGCACAGGTGGTGATGTCGGTGTCAATCTGAGTGGGCTCCATGTAGAGGTAGAAACCAACTTTGGTACCAGCCTCAAACTGACGGCGGTCGAAAGTAAGGGTAGCAACAGCCTCACACTCGCCAACCTCAAACTTAGCCTGCTCGATAGCCATCAGAGCGTAGTCGGGATTCGAAGCAATAGGGTTGCCCTGTGCATCCAAAATCTGGATGCGGGTGGTGTAAGCCTCAGAGGCGGTACCACGCGACACGGGGATCTGAATGGTTGTGCCCTCCTCGGGACCGAATGCATAGTTGATTGACTTCTGGTTGAAGACAACCTCGCTGCTCTTGCCATCGAAGATTGTGCCGTGCCAACCCTCGGGCTCGTAGTTACACGATGTGAGCGCAACCACAGCGGCGAGCATCAATATATTAAATATCTTTTTCATAATACTAATTCTCATTTTTGGTTAAACACTCAATTAGCGGGGGTTCTGATCTTCGGGTTTGACTGCAGGGTTGGTGTCGAACTCCTTCTGGGGGATCAAGAGAGTAAACCTGTAATCGCCGGGCTCTGTAACCTCACCGTCGATGCTACGGGTGTAGCCGAGGTTCAAACGCTTCAGGTCGAAAGTACGGCCTGCGCCCTCGCACCACAACTCAACCCTCCTCTGCCAGAGTACCTCGTCCATAAGGGTACGGGGATTCAAAGCAGCAGTGGTATCGTCGTTGAAGAGCTCCGAGTCGGTGAGTGCCTCCAAACGAGCAGCATAAGCGGTATCACGCACGCTACCGAGCTCGGTGAGCAGTGCACGAGCGTTGGTCCAATCTTTCAGACGGCAAGCAGCCTCTGCAGCAATCAGGAGAGCCTCCTCTGCGCGAACGAGGATGATGTCAGCCTCCGAGGTTGCAACGGTCTTGTACTGGAATTTGCACGATACAAAGAGGCCCTTCTTCAATTCGGTGTCAAGCCAAGCCCAACGCTCATCGGTTGTGGGGATGCTTGCAGCCAATTCGTCGCTAAAGCATTTCAACTCACCGCCACTGCAATAGTTGCCATTGTAGGGGTCGATGTGCGAGAAGAAGTAGCCGTAAGGACCGGTCTGGTCGGTAATCACCTTGAAGCCCCACATTACGTTCTTCTTCGAGCAGTCGTTGAAGCCAAGCATATCAACTGCGCTAACAACCTTGGTCAAGCCGGGTTTGGTCAAAGCCTCGGTTGCGAGGTCGTATGCCCTCTGCCACTCACCCTGTGCCAAAGCGGTACGAGCCCACAGAACGCAAGTGCTGTAGAGGTCGAGGTGAGAGATGTGGCTCTGGGTTGCACCAACCTTAATAGCCTCGGTGAAGAGGTCGTAAGCAGCCTTATAGTCGGCGTTGATCTGTGCGTAGGTCTCTGCCATAGTACCACGGGGCTGACCCTTGGTGTCCATCGAAGTGGGAGTGAGGTAGAGGGGCACACCTGCGGTCTCGCTGTTCTCTGCGTAGTTGCCCAAGCAGAACCAGTCGGCCAAGTTCATATAGCAGAATGCACGGATGGCATAAGCCTGTGCCACAACGTCCATACCGGCACCACCCTCAGCCACGAGCTGCTCCTCTTTGGCGATGATGTAGTTAACCTGCGAAATCATCTGATAGTAGTAGGACCACTGGGTACCCTGACGGCCGTAGCTACGAGTGTAGTCGCTATCAACATCAAGGCAGTGATCATACCAGTACCACTGGCTACCAGCCTCATAAATATAGTTGTCCTCACCCATCACATCAAAGGCCAAAGTCTTCGACACAATACCAAGGTTCTCCGAAGCCCAGCCTTCCTGACCGGCGGTCTGGTACATATAGGCATAGATACCGTTCACGGCGGTCTGTGCGCCTGCTGCATCACTCAACAGGGTCTCAGCCGACACCTCATCGGTGGGAGTTGTGTTGAGCAACTCCTGGTCGCAGGCTACCATTGAGGTAGTTGCTGCCAATGCAAGTACATAAAATATCTTTTTCATAATTACTTCCTGTTTTTAAGTTATCAATTCACACTTGCCATTGTCGTTTAGAACGAGAAGTCAAGGCTGAACGAGATGGTTTTCGAGGGGGTATAAACGTAGCTGGTACCACCGGTGATGCTGTACTGGGGGTTCATACCCTGAATCTTGCTGAAGAGTGCAAGGTTGTCGGCCGATACCGATGCCCTCAAACCTTTGATACCCATACGGTTTACGATGCTCTGGGGAAGAGTGTAACCCAGAGTTACGTTCTTGATGGCAACATACGATGCGTCGATCAGGTCGTCGCTGGTGGTGATGCCATACTTGCCAATGTCCATACGGCGAATGTCGGTAACATCACCGGGCTGTTTCCATGCACGCAGCAAGTCAACGTGTTTAGCCTGTGCGGGATAGTAGAAATCTTTCAAACCGCTGTAAACGCCATCGGTCATTACACCACCGATCGAGAAGTTGGTCTGGATCGAAAGGTCGAAGTTACCAAGACGGAAGTAGTTGTTCCACGAACCATATACATCGGGAGTCCTATCGCCACAAACAACCTTCGAAGCCTGAGCGTCCGACTGGCTGTTGGTAATGTAGTCGGTACCGGGTTTCTTCTCGCCAATCATATGGCCGTCGAATGCGGTGCCGTTCTTCTCATTCCAAGCCTTAACATCGTCCATATCCTTGAAGGTCTCGTATGCCCAGTAGAGCTGATCACCAGTGCGGGGATCAACACCTGCCGAGATGGGTACGTAGTAGGAGTAGATAGCCTCGCCCTCACGGATGATCTGGTCGCCGCTAATCTGGTCGTTCTTCTCACCATTTGCTTTGTCAACCTCAACGAGTTTCAACACTTTGTTCTCGTTGTGCGAAGCCATGATGGTCGAAGTCCACTGGAAGTTCTTTGTGTTAACGATGTCAACGCCCAAGGTGAGCTCAACACCAGAGTTCTGCATGTTACCCGAGTTGCGATAGTAGCCGCTGAAACCGCTCGACCAAGGCAAAGGATAAACGAGCAACATACCGTCGGTAAGACGTTTGTACCACTCAACGCTCAAGTTTACACGGTTCCACAAGCGAGCCTCCATACCAACGTTGAGGTTCTTGTTCTCCTCCCAGCTGATACCTTTGTTCTCAATACCGCCTACAACTGCACCAAACTCGCTCTCGTTAGGCCACGAGAGGCTATAGGTTGCCTGCCAGGGGTAGTAGCTGCTCAGGTTGTCGTTACCCTGAATACCGTAGCTTGCCTTCAACGAAAGGTTGTTGATGCCCTCGGCATTCTGCATAAACTCCTCCTGCGATACACGCCAGTTACCACCGATGCTCCAGAACTGACCCCAACGGTTTGCCTCATAGAAACGCGAGGAACCATCAGTACGCCACGAAGCCGAGAGGTAGTATTTGTCTGCCCAGTCGAAGTTCAAACGAGCAAGGTAGGACTCCATACGGTAGTTGGTGGTGTAGCTGTTTGCACCCTGAAGGGTTGCACCTGCGCTGAGCTCATACAAACCGTCCATAGGGAAGCCGGTCTTGTGGCCCATCAGGTACCACTCCTCATAGTCGTAGTACTCGTGACCAGCCAAGATGTCGATGTGAGCATCGCCAATATTCTTGTTGTAGGTAAGAAGCTGGTTGAGGGTGTAGCCCAAGCTACCAGTGTTGGTCTTGTACAGACGACCGCTCTGGCTTGCAGCATTACCGTGAGCAATGTTGTATGCCTGGGTGTAGTTGCTGTTGTAGTAGTCAGCACCAATGTTAACCTGCAATTTCAGGCCGTCCAACCACGAGTTCTGTTTGCCAAGAAGGTCAACGTGGCCACGTACCGATACGTTGTCGGTGTTGCTCTCATAGTGGTCATCATAGAGGGTAGCAACCGAGTTGAAGTTGGTCTGCTGGCCCGAAGGACGGTTTTCACCGTAGTCGAACTGCTTGTTGCCGTTCTCGCCCAATACCAATGCACCTTCCAACTCCCTATCACGCATGTAAACGGGGTAGATGGGAGCCATCAAGAAGCCCGAGTACCATACGTTACTGGTCGACGAGCCGGTTGCCTCCATCGAGTTGGTGTTGGAGCGAGATACGTTAGCACCCATACCTGCGTGCAACCAAGGCCTTGCCTGGGTCTCTATGTTCAACCTACCGGTGATACGCTCGAAGTTGGTGGTAGTCAGAGTACCATCCTCGTTCAGGTAACCTGCCGACAACATATACTGGCTCTTGTCGCTACCGCCGTTGAAGCTCAATACATACTCCTGACGTGCAGCAGCATTGTTGGTAACCTCGTCAATCCAGCTCTCGTCCCAGTACAAGGTAGCGTCCTCGCGAACTTTACCGGTCTCGGGGTTGATAAGCATCTGCTCAACGATTGGGTTATCCTCGTTATCAGCCACCCATACATTATAGTTATAGGGGTTGTACTGCTCGTTTGCACCGAGGATTTTTGCACGACCCTGGCTCATCTGATAAAGACCCTCCAAACCTGCCTCGTCGATGGTTGCACCACCGGCGATAGCCTGCTGGCGATATGCCCAATACATGGTCTCCAAGAAGTCTTTCGAACCCATAGTCTCATAGTTCTCATATGCACGGCTCGATACACCAAAGCTGGCCTTGAAGTTGATGTCGGTACCTTTGTCCGAACCCTTCTTGGTGGTGATCATTACAACACCGTTAGCACCACGCGAACCATAAAGAACCGATGCAGCAGCATCTTTCAAGATGGTGATGTTCTCGATATCGTCGGGGTTGATAGCGTTGATGCTACCGCCGTAGGGTACGCCGTCTACAACATACAAGGGGGTAGAGCTTGCACTGATAGAGCCGATACCACGGATAACGATGCTCGAACCGCTACCAGGCTGACCACTACCAGAGGTGGTCTGGATACCAGGAGCAAGACCATCGATAGCCTTCGATACGTTGGCTACTTTACGGGTTTTGAGCTCTTTGTCGCTCACTACAGCTGCCGAACCAGTGAAGGACTCTTTCTTTGCGGTACCATAAGCTACCACAATAACGTCCTCAATCTGGGTGCTGCTGGGCTGGAGGGTAACGTTAACCAAGGTACGACCTGCAACCTCCACGAGGGTGGTCTGCATACCAACGTACGATACCTCCAATGTTGCATCAGCAGAGGCTTTGAGCTGATAAGCACCATTCACGTCGGTGATGGTAGCCTCTGTCGTACCAGCCACGGCTACGGTTGCGCCTATTACGGGCTGACCACTCTGGTCTGCAACTGTACCGGACACTTTCAGAACTTGTGCACCTGCGCTGAGGCAGAGCATCAAGGTCGCAAAAACTGAGAGTACAATTTTTCTCATACGATTAAGTTTTTAGTTAATAATAATGATTGTTCTGTTTTACTTTGGCAAAGCGCCTCTATTGGTGGTAAAAATCCTCTAACCTAACTAGTAAATCTAACCCCTTTTTATCCTCACCAACATCAAAGGCGAAGTGCTTTTGTTAACGCTAAATTAAATCAATTTTTTGAAACCACCAAATCTTTTTACAACTTTTTTTGGGGGTGGTTACAATCTGTAAGTAGACTCATGATAAAAAAAGGAAACTATAAGGCGAAAAAAGCTTT
>JAFYRC010000300.1 GCA_017547065.1 Tidjanibacter sp. | reverse complement strand
TTTTACGCCGAGTCGTTTGCTCTCCGACTCACGGCCGTTCTTTGAACTACCTACACCTTTCTTGTGTGCCATTGTCTGTGAATTTTAAGTTATGCAACAATAATGTCCTCGATTACCACCTGGCTCAGGTACTGACGGTGACCGTTCAGTTTCTGATAGCCTTTACGACGTTTTTTCTTGAAAACAAGAACTTTGTCGTCGCGCAAGTGGCGAAGAACTTTAGCTTTTACAGAGGCACCTTCTACAACAGGTGTGCCTACCAAAACCTGACCGTCGTTGTCTACCAGCAGGACTTTGTCGAAGCTCACCGAGGCATCTACGTCCTCGTGGAGACGGTTTACGTAGAGCTTCCTACCTTTCTCAGCCTTAAACTGTTGGCCTGCGATTTCTACTATTACGTACATAGTTTATAAATTAATTTAGTGCTAATTAGCCCGCAAATGTAGTCATAATTTTCTTATCTACAAAACCTTCCGCTCTTTTTTCAGTTTTCTTTTTCGGAGGTGGGTGTTTTGGTCTGCTTTTTGGTGGTTAGCGATGGCCTCAAATGGCACCCCAGCGCAATGAAAATTTCACTCATCCCGAAGCCCCACATCCTGCTTGCCGACAACAACGGCAAGACCCTTCTGCAACTCGCAACCCTGCTGTCCGACACCCGCGCGGAGATGGCCCTTGCACACTCTCCCGAGGAGTTCCAAAGGCTCGCCCTAACCACTCCTTACGACCTGATTATCACCACCTTTGCTTGGTCGCTCATAGAGCCTCAACCACTCCCCCAAAAGATGCGTTCCGAGGGACTCAACACCCCTCTCATTGTCCTCCTTAACGAACCCGACGAGGCCCTTGCAGAGAGGCTCACCGTAGCCCTTTTGTGTGGTGGCGCAAAGGAGGTTTTGTCACTCCCCGTGAGCACCCGCCGACTCCACCGTAAAGTGTCGCAAATCCTCTCCACGCAGAGGGAAAAAACAATGTTCTCCGTGGCGCAAAAACTCTCCTATTAGGACTCTTTTTTCGCAAAACCGAAAACAAATGATTTCCCTTTGGGGAAAAAGAGTAATTTTGCGGCGAAAATTTCGTTATGTGGAAAATTATCCCTACCTTTAAGTGGTCAATGGGATGACCTGACAAAATATATCCAAAGTGAACATTGTAAGAAAATACATACTCCTCTTTTCTTTGTTGCTCGCAGGGGCTACGACCTCCCTGGCACAGAGCGCACAATCTACCGAAATCAAACCCATAAAGGGCGAGAAATGGTGGGGCCTTGTGGTGGATACCGACAAGGTTGCACTTCCCTTCTCTGCTCCCTTCACTCTCAACACGGCCGACTGCTCGCCGGCCACCTACCACGCCGATATTATGCTTTCCAGCCGCGGACGCTACGTGTGGAGCTCCACCCCGCTGATGGTCACCTTCGACGGAGCAAAATTTGTTGTCAGTTCCGTGTCGCCCAATGGCACACCTGCCGACACAAAACCAATCGTGGAGAAGGCCGGGCGTTCGCTTAGGGAGGCCTATCTGATGTGTTGTCACAAAAACTTCCCGCCCAAGGCCATTGCTGCCGACGAGATGCTGTTCAGCGCGCCCATCTATGAGCTCGGTGGTCCCGAGTCGATTCTCTACACCCAGCAGGACGTTGCCGACTTTGCCGAAATGCTCCAAAGGCGTAACGCCCCCAAGGGCACCATTCTGCTGCCACAAGGTTGGCGTAGCGCCACCGGCACCTTCACCTTCGACGCCGAGGCCTACCCCACCCCCGAGGCACTCATTGAGGATCTCCACGGCAAGGGCTGGAAGGTCATGCTCACCGTAACACCATACGTACCTGCCGCAGGTAGAGGCTACCGTAGGAGCCTGAAAGAGGGGCGCCTGATGACCGACAAGAGGGGCACTCCCATTGTATTCGAAAGTCGCCTCGGCTATACCGCCTGCCGCTCGCTGACCGACGAGGTCGTGCAAGAGCTCAACACCTCGCTCAAAGCCCTCCAAACGGATCTTGGCGTGGACGGTTTCTACTTCGACTGCCTCGATGCACTCCCACTCTACAAGCACGACAGCCACGGCCTGGAACACTTCCTCACTGCTTGGCATAGCGTGTCGGAGGGGCTCAACGTGGCAATCTACTCGACCCCCACGAACACCCAGCTGGGTAGTGTGGTGAGCTCCGTATCGCCCATACGCACCTACACTTGGAAGGCTCTGGAAATGACCCTCGAAACAGCCATTGATGCATCCGTGCTCGGCTACACCCGCACATGCATCGCCGCCGACCTCAACTTCACCCCCAGCAAGGGTAAGGCAGACGAGGCTCTCATCCTGCGCACCGCCCAGGCCTCCTTGTTGCTCCCCGTGGCCATTGTACCCTATGCCGTGTGGAGCCTTGCGGACACCGCCGCTGTGGATAAGATGCTCGCCCTGCGTAGCGAGTTGGGCCCCTACATCCTCTCACTAGCCAAGGAGTCGGTAAACACCGCCGAGCCCATCATCCGCCACCTCGAATACCAATTTCCTCGCACCGGTTTTACCAATTGCAAGGACGAATATATGATTGGCAACCGCTATCTCGTAGCGCCCGTAATCACCAGTGGCGAGAGCCGCATGGTGCGCCTACCAAAGGGTAAGTGGAAGGATTCCACGGGGCGTAAAATCAAGGGCCCCAGGGTTATTGATGTAACCGTGGGCAGTGGCGACATTGCCATATTTGAGGCCGTGAATTAGGCCACCAAAACACCGACAACTAACAACTACCTAAAACCATGATAACCGAAAACCAAAAACAAGTCTTCCTACCCAAAGCCGTAAATGCCGCAATTAGGGCTGGGCGTGCCATCCTCGACATCTACGAGAGCCCCGAGCACGCCAACTTCGACCTCAAGAAGGACAAGACCCCCATCACCACAGCCGATCGTAGGGCCCACGAGATCATCAAGCAATACCTCGGCCTGATCCGCATCCCCATCTTGAGTGAGGAGGGACGTGAACTCCTCTATGAGGAGCGTAGGGCGTGGGACCTCTTCTGGCTCGTTGACCCGCTGGATGGCACCGTGGAGTTCCTCAAAGGCAACGGCGAATTTACGGTCAACATCGCCCTTATGGTCGACAACATTCCCGCGCTGGGTGTAATCTACGTACCATACAAGCAGGAGCTCTTCTTTAATGACCCCGCATTGGGTGCATTCAAACGTGTGGGCGTGAAAGCAACCGAGAATGCCGAGTGGAGCTATGCCGACCTCTTTGATGGAGCCATCAAGTTACCCATTGCAGAGAACGAAAGCGATCGCCCCCTGAGGGTTGCAATCAGTCGCTCGCACAACACCCCCGAGACCTTCGAGCACATCGACACCTTGCGTGCGAAATACCCCAACTTGGAGGTTGTGGAGCAAGGCAGTAGCTACAAGTTCTGCCTCATAGCTGAAGGCTCGGTGGACTACTACATCCGCACCACCAAGACCTACGAGTGGGACACCGCCGCCGGTGAGGCAATCCTCACGGCCTCAGGAGGAAAGGCACTTTCTTATCCAGAGGGCGAACCCCTGAAATACAACGACGAGAAGATCGAAAATCCCCACTTCACCTGCCGTGGCCACCGCTGGGAAGAGTGAGGGAAATATTGTGCAAAACAAGGCGGCGAGTCCGCTGCCTACTGAACGTAGGTGAGGAACTCGCCGTCCGAAGATTGGTACAGAATTTACCCACGAGATGCGCTCAACAAAAAAAACGAGAAGTCAACAACTGACTACTCGTTTTTTTTGTGCACTGCTCCGCAGGCCGAACACTCTCCATTACAGTCGAGATTAGTGTCGCAGCCGTCCAGACCCATAGCTTTGAGTTGCTCCTCGCGTTCCTGCTGCATGGCACACTTAATTCCCCTGGCCTGCATGTGCGGATTGGTGGATATTTCCGACTGTATATCGTGGCCCTTGATGATGCGGGTGAGCGACAAACCCACCACAAAGAAGCCAACCACCACTATACTGACAAGAATTACCAATAAAATTGATGACATTTTGAACAAAAGTTTACATTATTTAGGACAAAAGTAGTAAATTTGTGCGATATATGCGCTTTTGCGGAGCAAAAACATCTCCGCAGGGGCCGAAAAAACAGACAACGTCAACAAAGAGAGATATATGCGTATAGTCATTGCAGGAGCAGGCGAGGTTGGTAGCCACCTGGCGCGAATGCTGGGAGGAGGCAACCACGACATCACAGTCATCGACAGCGACGCCAAGTTGCTGGAAGACGTGGCAAGCACCACCGACATCGTTACGGTGGAGGGCGATTGTACCACCTTCGCAACACTCAAAAAAGCCTCTGTAAGGAAGGCAGACCTTTTCATCGCCGTAAACCACGAGGAGAGCCCCAACATCATCTCGGCAATGCTCGCCAAACAGCTCGGCGCCCGCAAGACCATCGCCCGCATCGACAACAACGAGTATCTCGAAGCCAACAATAAGGAGGTATTTATCGACATCGGTATCGACTACCTCTTCTACCCCGAGAAGATTGCCGCCCAGGAGGTGGTGAACTTGTTGGGTCACTCGTCGGCCACGGAGTATGTCGACTTCTCGGGCGGCAAGCTCGCCCTGTCGGTGTTCAAGATTGAGCCCGACTCCATCTTCGCAGGCAGGCAACTCTCCGACCTCACGGAGGAGAACGTGGGCATTGCCTTCCGCACGGTGGCCATTGCTCGCAACGAGCAGACCATCATTCCCCACGGTGGCGACGTATTCAAAGAGGGCGACACCATCTACGTTGTAGCCAACCGCGCCAACATCGAAAAACTCATTGCCATGGGTGGCGAGGAGGATATCGATGTGAAGAACGTAATGATTTTGGGCGGTAGCCGTGTGGGCGTGCGCATTGCTCTCGACTTGCAGGACAAGCTCAATGTTAAACTAATCGAGTACAACGGCGAGAAGGCCTACCGCTTGGCCGAGTTGTTGGACAAAACCCTCATCATCCACGAGGATGGACGAGATATTGAGGCTATGATTGAGGAGGGTATCAGCAGTATGGACGCATTCATTGCCGTTACGGGCCGTAGCGAAACCAACATCCTCACAGCCATGATTGCCAAGAAGATGGGTGTGAAGAAGGTAATTGCCGAGGTGGAGAACCTCAACTACATCAACCTGGCCGAGAGTATCGGTATCGACACCATCATCAACAAAAAGCAAGTTACGGCAAGCAACATCTTCCGTTTCACGATGAACACCGACGTACAGGCAATCAAGTGCTTGACGGGTTCGGAGGCCGAGGTGCTCGAATTTATCGTAAAACCCAACTCGCCCGCCACCAAGCAGAAGGTAGCCGAACTTGGCTTCCCCAGCGACGCCACTATTGGTGGTGTTGTGAGGGGCGAGAATGTCTTCCTGGTAAACGGAGCCACCCAGATTAATGCCTACGACCGAGTGGTTGTCTTCTCACTCCCCTCGGCCATCAGCAAGGTGGGACGCTTCTTCAACTAACGAAACATCAAAAAAACACAAAAACGAATAAAGCCACAAAGAGATGTCTTTGATTCCCAAACTGATGCAAATCTACTTCGCCCCGCGAATCAAGCAGATTGAGCATTTCAAGAAACACCCAATTGAGGTTCAGCACAAACAGTATGAGAAACTCATCAAGGCGTGTAGTAAAACCGCGCTCGGTAAGGAGTTCGGCGTAGTGGAGGGACTCCCCTACTCGGAGTTCCGCAAGAGAGTACCTGTAATGGAGTACCCCACCTTCGAACGCTTCATTGACCGAGTGAGGGCTGGTGAGGAAGCCGTAATTTGGCCCGAGGGCGTAAGCCACTTTGCCCAGAGTTCAGGTACCACCGCTGGCCACAGCAAGTATATCCCCATCACCAAGGCGGGTATCAAGCAAAGCCACCTGAGGGGACCAAAGGATGTGGCTGCAATCTACACCCACCTCTACCCCGACAGCAAGGCATTCGTTGGCAAGACCCTCACACTGGGCGGTAGCAACAATAGGGGCAAGGAGGGTAAGATTACCCTTTGCGACGTTAGTGGCGCAATGATTGACCACACCCCCCGCATTGCCCAGCGCTTTAGGGTACCCCGCAAGGAGATTGCCTTATTGCCCAGCTTCGACGAGAAGGTTGCACACATCTGCGAGGAGGCAATGAGTCACGACGTGAGAACCTTCTCCGGTGTTCCCTCGTGGAACCTGATTATGTTGGAGCGCATCCTCAAATACACGGGCAAGCAGAACATGTATGAAGTTTGGCCCAATATGGAGCTCTTCATCCACGGCGGCACCAGCTTCAAGGCCTACCGTGCACAGTTCGAGAAGATGTTCCCCTCGGACAAGATGCGCTACTTGGAGGTTTACAACGCCAGCGAGGGTTTCTTTGGCGTGGCCGAGGAGTGCTATACCGACGAGATGCTCTTGATGTTGGACTACAACTGCTTCTATGAGTTCTGGCCCACCGACCACCTCTCCGATCCCTCGTACATCGTACCTCTGGAGGGTGTGGAGATTGGCAAAAACTACGCCGTAATTATTACCAACGCCAACGGCCTTTGGAGGTATATGATTGGCGACACCATCCGCTTCACCCAGGCAACCCCCTACAAGTTCCGCTTCACAGGTCGTACCAAGCTCTTTGTGAACACCTTTGGCGAGGAGGTCATCATCGACAACGCCGAGAAGGCCATCGAGGGCGCTTGTAAGGCTACGGGTGCAGAGGTTGAGGAGTTCACAATGGCCCCCGTGTTTATGGGCGAGATTGCAGACACCAAGCAGGGCTCGCACCAGTGGGTTGTGAGCTTCCGTAAGGCTCCCGAGGATATTGAGGCCTTCGCCGAGGCTCTGGACCAGACGCTGATTGCGGAGAACTCCGACTATGCGGGCAAACGTAGGAACAACTTTGCACTGCTGAGACCCACCGTATCGGTGGTACCTGCGGGCACCTTCGAGGCTCTGCTGCGCAAGGACGGCCGTGTGGGTGGACAGATTAAAATTCCCCGCCTGAGCGACGAGCGCACCTATGTGGAGCGCCTGCTGGCCTTCGCAAAGGAAGAGATGAGTTAGTCGACCGACAACCGTCGACCGTCAACCGTCAACCGTCTGAAAAAAGAAAAACACAATAACCCAACCGAGAGCGAATATCGTGCGACGAGTGCAAGGCTTGCGCAGGCGGCCAACCCCGCAGTTTACAGAACGTAAATGAGGAGGTCGGCCGACAAGCGTAACGCAGCAATCGGCCACGAGATGCGCTCAATAAAATGAAGAATAACTATGTATATCGCAATTGCAGGCAATATCGGTAGCGGTAAGACTTCGCTCACCGAAAGACTTTCGGCCCACTACGGCGCCAAAGCATACTATGAGGACATCGACAACCCCTACATCTCCGACTTCTATGAGGATATGAACCGCTGGTCGTTCAACTTCCAGATGTACTTCCTCGGCAGCCGCATCAACCAGACTTTGCAGATGCTCGGTGAGAGCACCGGCCACGTTATTCAGGACCGCACAATCCACGAGGATGCACACATCTTCGCAGGCAACCTCCACCAGATGGGTCTGATGAGTTCGAGGGACTATGGCACCTACATGAAGATTTTCAACCTCGCCACCGACCTCGTACCCTCGCCCGACGTGCTCATCTACCTCAAAGCGAGCGTTCCCACCCTCGTGCGTCAGATTCTCAAACGCGGTAGGGAGTATGAGAAAAACATCGACTTGGAGTACCTCGAGAGGCTCAACAACCGCTACAACGAGTGGATTTCGGGCTACAAGGGCAAACTCCTGACCATCAACATCGACGAAACCGATTTCGTGGGCAACCCCGAGGTCTTGAAGGATATCATCCGTCAGGTAGAGGAACTCTACGCAAAATAGACAGACTCCTCCGACTATGGCACCTCCCTCATAGGGATGGAGTGGTCGGAAGGAATACAAACGACACAACGAGTTGAGCGCAAATTTACATAGCGACTTCCTCGCACAGATGCGTAGCGAGTTGGGCGACCAGGAGGCTGCCCTGCTTGCTAGTGCGCTGATGTGCAACCCCCAGCCTACCTCCGTACGCTACAACCCCCACAAGGTTGCCGCCATACCCGAGGGCGAGAGGGTGCCGTGGTGTGCCCACACAGGCCGCTACCTGCCCGAAAGGCCCAAGTTTACCCTCGACCCACACTTTCAGTCGGGACGCTACTACGTACAAGAGGCGGCCTCGATGTTCACGGGCCACCTACTCTGCGAGGCCCTCGGCGGTGAGATACCGCAGGGTGTGAGGGTGCTGGACATGTGCGCCGCACCGGGCGGTAAGAGTACGCTTTACAGTGCCATCGTGGGCGAAAAGGGTGTTGTGGTTGCCAACGAGGTAATTCGCACCAGGGCTCTCACATTGGCTGACAACGCTATGCGTTGGGGTGTGGGTAACTTGGTGGTCACCAGCAACGACCCTTCGCACTTCGGCTCGTTGGAGGGTTGGTTCGACGTGGTTGCGGTGGATGCCCCCTGCTCCGGCGAGGGTATGTTCCGCAAGAGCGAGGAGGCAAGAGAGGAGTGGAGTCTCGACAACGTGAAGCTCTGCGCCGCAAGGCAGAGGCGCATTATGGCCGACGCCTGGAAGGCCCTCAAACCCGGTGGCGTGTTCATCTACTCCACCTGCACCTTCAACCGCGCCGAGAACGAGGATAATATGTCGTGGCTGGCCGAGGAGTTTGAGTGTGAACACATCGACATCGTGTGTCCCGACGAGTGGGGCATTGTTCGCACCGAAGCCGGTGAGGGAGTGGCCGAGTGTTTCCACTTCTACCCCCACCGT
>JAFYRC010000299.1 GCA_017547065.1 Tidjanibacter sp. | reverse complement strand
GCGGTTACTGCTCCCGTGCTGTTCTCGTTTGTGGGCACAAATACCGATCTTCCGTTCCTCACTTCATTCTGGATGGTACTGCGCCGCCTGCTCTTGTTGGTGGTCACTCCCTTTGCGCTTGCTGCGCTGATGGAACGCTTTGCTACGAAGGCCTATGACTATCTCCACCGCCACCAACAGTGGTCGTTCTACTTGTGGGTTGTGGCACTGATCATCCTTATGGGCTCCACCACCAACTTTATCCTCTCACAGCCCAAGGAGGCAATTCTTACGGAGATTGTGCTGGCCATTGCGGCGGGTGTGATTTGCATCACCCAATTCCGCCTTGGTAGGGCGTGGGGTAGGAAGTGTGGCGACAAGGTGTCGGGAGGTCAATCGCTGGGCCAGAAGAACACCCTCTTGGCCATACTGCTCTCGCAGAGTTACCTCAATCCGCTCTCGTCGATAGCCCCTGCGGCCTACATCGTCTGGCAAACCCTCTACAACAGTTGGCAACTGTCGAGGTATAAAGAAAACAAGGAGTAACCGCAGTGGTTACTCCTTGTTTTTTTTGTCGACCGTCAATAGTGATTAAAACGATGCGAGTTTGTCGAGCGCCATTTCGATCATCTGGCGAACGAAGGGCTTGTAGTCGGTGTTCATATCCTTCACAGCCCTCTGTGCGATGATGGTGCAGAGTGTACCTGCCTTGTGACCCAGCAGTGCGCCCAAGCCTGCAAGTGCGCTACTCTCCATCTCGAAGTTGGTGATACGACGATCCTCATAACGGAAGCTCTCAATCTTCTGGTTGAGGTTGATATCGGCGGGAGCGATACGTACCCAGCGACCCTGGGGGCCATAGAAGCCGGGGGCAGCGATGGTGATACCATCCACTACCGAGTCGGCAAAGTGGGCAAACAGATCGGCATCAGCGTCGATGAAGTAGGGCGCAGGGCACTGGGGATTCCAGCCGGTGTGCTCCACAAACGCTTTCTCAATTGCCAAGTCGCACACATCGTTACGTCCGGCATAATAGTTGAGCAGACCGTCGAAGCCAATTGCTGTGCGGGCGAATACGAATGCACCCAGAGGTACGTCGGGCTGAATGGCACCCGAAGTACCGAGGCGGAGGAGAGTAAGCTGACGTTTCTCGGCCTTCTCGGTGCGGGTCTCAAAGTCAATATTTGCCAGTGCGTCCAACTCGTTAACCACGATGTCGATGTTGTCGGTACCGATACCGGTGGACAGCACGGTCATACGTTTGCCCTTATAGGTACCGGTGATGGTACGGAACTCACGGCTCTCAACGGTGAACTCTTTGTTGTCGAAATAGCTTGCAACCATATCAACCCTACCGGGGTCGCCCACCAAAATTACGGTGTCGGCCAACTGCTCGGGTTTGATGTGGAGGTGGAAGATGGAACCATCACCATTGATGACAAGTTCCGAACTTGGAATAACTCTCATAGCGAAATATCTTACTTGAAAAATTTGTTTCTCTTGCTAAAAATCGTAAATTTGTATGCCGTCCTCTGCGGGATGGTAATCACAAAAATAGTGAAAATATTGTAACATAATACCTAGAACGTATGAAAAAGAGCCAAGAATTTGTACAACATCACAAGGAACGCTTCCTTGACGAGCTTTTTGACCTGCTGCGCATTCCCTCAGTGAGTGCCCAGAGCGAACATCGTGCCGATATGGTACGCACAGCCGAGTGGTTGCGTGAGGCCCTCTTGAAGGCGGGTGCCGACCGTGCAGAGGTTATGCCAACCGAGGGTAACCCCGTGGTCTATGCCGAGAAGATTATCAACCCCGAGCTCCCCACCGTGGTTATCTATGGACACTACGACGTGATGCCCGAGGACCCCAAAGGCGAGTGGCGTACCGAGCCCTTCGAGCCCGTGGTGAAGGATGGACGCATCTGGTGCCGTGGTGCAGATGACGACAAGGGCCAGCTCTATATGCACGCCAAGGCCTTCGAGGCAATGGTCGCTACGGGCGAACTTCCCTGCAATGTGAAGTTTATGCTCGAGGGCGAGGAGGAGATTGGCTCGCCAAGCCTCTATGGTTGGTGCGAGCAGAACAAGGAACTCGTTGCGGGCGACATCATCCTTGTGTCCGACACAAGTATGGTATCGTGGCAGCAGCCCTCCATCACTTGCGGTCTGCGTGGTTTGTGCTATATGCAGGTTGAGGTTACCGGTCCCGACCACGACCTCCACTCCGGCCTCTTCGGTGGCGCTGTGGCAAACCCTGCAAATGTTCTGTGCGAGCTGATTAATAAACTTGTGGACGAGAACGGTCGTGTTACCATTCCCGGTTTCTATGACGATGTGCGCGAGCTCTCCGACGAGGAGAGGGTAAACTTCAACAAGGCCCCCTACAATAAGGAGAACTATATGAAAGGCATTGGCGTTGAGGAACTCGCCGGCGAGAGTGGCTACACCACAATCGAGCGCACGGGTGTGCGTCCCAGCCTCGATGTGAATGGCATCTGGGGTGGCTACACTTTGGAGGGTACCAAGACCATTATCCCCTCGAAGGCGTCGGCTAAGATTTCGATGCGCCTTGTGCCCGACCAGAATTGGAAGAAGATTGGCGAGTTGTTCGAGGACTATTTCCGCAAGATTGCTCCTCCCACGGTTAAGGTTAAGGTGGAGGCT
>JAFYRC010000298.1 GCA_017547065.1 Tidjanibacter sp. | reverse complement strand
GGTGTCGATCAGGTTGATTTGATAGGTCTTAGAGTTGTAGTTCCAGAAGGCGGTAGTAGCAGCCGAGGTAATGGTAATACCACGCTCTTGCTCTTGTGCCATCCAGTCCATAGTGGCAGTACCCTCGTGAGTCTCACCGATTTTGTGAGTTTTACCTGTGTAGAACAGAATACGCTCCGAGGTAGTTGTTTTACCGGCATCAATGTGCGCCATGATACCGATATTACGAGTGTATGTTAAATCTCTTGCCATTTAATTACCTCCCTAGAACCTGAAATGTGCGAATGCTTTGTTTGCCTCTGCCATACGGTGCATCTCCTCTTTACGTTTGAAGGCTGCACCCTCATTGTTGTATGCGGCCAGAATCTCACCACAGAGTTTCTCTGCCATAGATTTACCTGCGCGCTTACGAGAATAAAGGACCAAGTTTTTCATCGAAATCGAAATCTTGCGCTCAGGACGAACCTCCATAGGTACCTGGAAGGTTGCACCACCGATACGGCGAGATTTAACCTCAACCTGGGGAGTGATGTTCTCCAATGCTTGTTTCCAGACCTCCAGAGGAGCCTTGTCTGCATCCTTCATCTTCTCGCCCACCATCTCCAATGCGTTGTAGAAAATGGTGTATGCAATACTCTTCTTACCATCCAGCATCAAATTGTTTACAAAGCGGGTAACCATAACGTCACCGAACTTGGGATCTGGAAGTAGAATGTGCTTTTTAGGCTTTGCTTTTCTCATTTTTTCTTAATGTTTAAAATAGTTTCTGTTGTTGAGAGATTACTTTTTGGTTTGTTTGGGACGTTTTGCACCGTATTTCGAACGACGCTGACGACGACCGTCTACACCTGCGCTATCCAATGCACCGCGTACCAAGTGGTAACGTACACCGGGGAGGTCTTTTACACGACCACCGCGCACCAAAACGATTGAGTGTTCCTGCAAGTTGTGGCCCTCACCAGGGATGTAGGCATTCACCTCTTTCTGGTTTGTGAGTTTCACACGTGCAACTTTACGCATTGCCGAGTTAGGCTTCTTGGGGGTGGTGGTGTAAACACGCACGCACACACCGCGCCTCTGGGGACAAGCGTCGAGGGCGGGAGACTTACTCTTCATCTCCAACTGAACCCTGCCTTTACGTACTAACTGTTGAATAGTAGGCATTTTAAACTTCTTTAGTCCTTTGTTTTTGTTAAACTTAAATTCTCGTTACCCATTTTTGGGCCTGCAAAGATACGGCATTTTTTTGAACCTACAATATATATGGGAAATTTTTAGTCGCTTTTGGGCCGATTTTTCAGCATTTTAGCCCTCAAACGACTCTTTTACCCATTCTTTTTTCTTATCGTTTTTGCAATTTTATTTGTCACGCTTATAACACGCCAATACACCCCACCGTAAATCACTAGTAATTAACGTGTTGCAAAAAACTTTGTCAAACATTACAATTTGCTCCTCAAATATGCTTATCTTTGTGGCTCATTAGGTTATTGAAAAATAAAATACACCCAAAAATATGGAATACAATTTCAAGGACTTAGAGGCCAAATGGCAAGCCGAGTGGCAAAAGCAGCAGACCTACAAGGTTGATGTTGACAACTCAAAACCAAAGTTTTACGTTCTCGACATGTTCCCCTACCCCTCGGGTGCGGGACTCCACGTCGGACACCCCCTTGGCTACATCGCCTCTGACATCTATTCGCGCTACAAACGCCTCTGTGGCTTCAACGTGCTCCACCCCATGGGCTACGACGCTTTTGGCCTTCCCGCCGAGCAGTATGCCATCCAGACGGGCCAGCACCCTGCCGACACAACCGAGCAGAACATTGCCCGCTACCGCAGTCAGTTGGACAAGATTGGCTTCTCCTACGACTGGTCGCGTGAGGTACGCACTTGCGAGCCCGAGTATTACAAATGGACTCAGTGGGCATTCCTCCAAATGTTTGGCCACTACTACAATAACACCACCAATAAGGCCGAGAGTATCGACTCTTTGGTAGCCCACTTTGCTGCCAACGGTACCGAGGGTGTGGACGCTGCGTGCAGCGAGCCTATGACCTTCACCGCCGAGGAGTGGAACTCGTGGGACGAGCACAAACGCGAGGAAGTTCTCCAAAACTACCGCCTCGCTTTCCGTGCCGACACCATGGTTAACTGGTGTGCTGAACTGGGCACCGTATTGGCCAACGACGAGGTAAAAGATGGCCTTTCGGTGAGGGGTGGTTTCCCCGTGGTGCAGCGCAAGATGAAACAGTGGTTACTGCGCGTTACCGCCTATGCGCCCCGCCTGTTGGAGGGTCTTGACAAGTTGGAGTGGAGCGAGTCGCTCAAAGAGATTCAGCGCAACTGGATTGGTAAGAGCACCGGTGCCCAGGTGTTTTTTGACATCGACGGCAGCGACAAGAAATTGGAGATTTTCACCACCCGCCCCGACACAATCTATGGCGTAACCTTTATGGTTATCGCTCCCGAGCACGAGTGGGTAAAAGAGCTCACCGTTTCCGACGCCCAAGCCGACGTAGAGGCATACTTGGAGGCAACCAAGAAGCGTTCCGAGAGGGAGCGTATCGCCGAAACCAAGCGCGTGAGCGGCGTCTTCACCGGCTCCTACGCAATCAATCCATTCAGCGGCAAACGTATTCCTATCTACGTGAGTGACTACGTGTTGGCCGGCTATGGTACGGGCGCAATTATGGCCGTACCCGCACACGACTCGCGTGACTACGCCTTCGCTCGCCACTTCGGTCTTGACATCGTTCCCGTTGTGGAGGGTGGCAACATTGAGGTGGAGAGCTACGACGCCAAAGAGGGTACCCTCATCAACTCCGACATCCTCAACGGCCTCGACGTTAAGGAGGCTATCGTAAAGATGTGGGATGAGATTGAGGCTCGCGGCCTTGGCAAACGCAAGGTTAACTACCGTCTGCGTGACGCCATTTTCAGCCGCCAGCGCTACTGGGGCGAGCCCTTCCCCGTCTACTACAAAGACGACATCGCCCACCCCATTTCGCTCGACAAACTGCCCCTCGAATTGCCCCCCGTGAGCGAGTTTACGCCCACCTCGCAGGGTGAGCCTCCATTGGCTCGCGTTGAGACTTGGCATAAGCAACCATGAACCAAATTGGAAGGGATTTATGGGTATTACATCTGTAT
>JAFYRC010000297.1 GCA_017547065.1 Tidjanibacter sp. | reverse complement strand
CGAGAAGATCATGCGCGAGGTAAGGCGTGAACAGGAGCGGATGCTCCGCCGTGAACGACGACTCTTCTTCGCTCCCGTTGTGGTGGCGATTGTGGTGTTGCTGGCCCTCGGAGCCTATGTAATGGTACACGCCTCGCAGACGGAGCTCACGCCCCGCGACGAGATGGCCTCCATGCTTCTTGTGGGCTTCTACCTGCTCTACGAGTTGCAACGCTGGTTGTGTAAAAAATGGAATATCCCCGAATAGGAATTTTTGTAACCCAATGATGGGTTTGTCGTCAAACAAAGTGCAAAACCGGTTGTGTGAAAAACTAGAAAGTAAAACCTTAAAAAAACAAATAATTATGGAAGTTACCCTTTTTGTATTGGTTATCGCTATTGGGATTTATAAAATTGTCGAATTGTCGCTGAATCGTTTCGAGCGTCTGAAGGCGATGCAAAAGCTCGAGGGGCAGGATTTGGTCGAGTATCTGGGAAAGGCTGCACCCCAGGAGGATTCTCTCAAAGCGTCGATGTGGTGGCTGATGCGTATCGGCAGCATTCTAATCGGTGTCGGTATCGGCTTTTTGCAGTGTATATGGATTGAGCAACTTCCTGCGGGAAGATACAACAACACGCCCATAGTTGTGCTGTCTGGTGCTATGATGCTTGGCGGTGCGTTGTTCCTGGTTGTTGAGTTGCTTATCGAGCGCAAACTGCGCAAATAGACAAGAATCAACCACTTTTAATAACAAGCGAGGGTGTCCGTTTGGACGCCCTCGCTTATCTTTACGCGCTTTTCTACTCAATACCTCTTACATGCTTCTCCCAGGCCCAGGCCGAGCGGAGCGTGTCGTCCAGATTGCGCGTAGCCTTCCAACCCAGCTCCTCGTTGGCCAGGGTCGGGTCGGCCCAGATGGCGATGATGTCGCCCTCACGGCGGTCGGCAATCTTGTAGTTGAGTTTCAAGCCGTTGGCCTCCTCGAAGCGGCGCACCAGCTCCAGCACCGAGACACCGTTGCCCGTGCCGACGTTGAAGACCTCGTAGTTCTCCTTGTTCTTGCCCTCGATCATGCGGGTTATGGCCACCACATGGGCGCGTGCCAGATCCACCACGTCGATATAGTCGCGGATGTTCGAGCCGTCGGGGGTGGGGTAGTCGTTGCCGAAAACTGAAAGACACTCGCGGATGCCGGCGGCGGTCTGCGTCACATAAGGCACCAGGTTCTGTGGCACACCGCGCGGCAGCTCGCCGATCAGGGCCGAGGGGTGGGCACCGATGGGGTTGAAGTAGCGCAGAGCGATACCCTTCAAATCGCCATAGGCGTGTACGGAGTCACGTAAAATATCCTCGCACATGGTCTTCGTGTTGCCGTAGGGCGAGGTGGCCGGCTTGCGGGGCGTAAGCTCCGTCACGGGCTGCTTATCGGGCTCGCCATAGACCGTGCACGACGACGAGAAGACGATGTTGTGACGGCCGTAGGTGCGCATCAGCTCGATGATGTTCATCAACGAGGTGAGGTTGTTGCGGTAGTATTCGAGTGGCTTCTGCACCGACTCGCCAACGGCCTTGTAGGCGGCAAAGTGAATCACCGAGTCGAACTCATATTTTTCGAACAGCTCCT
>JAFYRC010000296.1 GCA_017547065.1 Tidjanibacter sp. | reverse complement strand
CTACATCGCTCTTTTTCAGCGGTTTGAGGATGTAGTCAATGCTGTTGACTCTGAATGCTTCGAGGGCATATTGGTCATAGGCGGTGGTGAAAATTATGGGGCACGAAATGGTCGTGGTGTCGAAAATACGGAAGGCGTTGCCGTCGGCCAGGTGTATGTCCATAAACACGAGGTCGGGCATAGGGTTGCCGGCAAACCACTCGCAACTCTCCGCCACACTCTCCACCGTGGCCACAATCTCCAACTGTGGATACAGCTCGCCCAACACAACTTGCAGGTTGCTTGCGGCAGCCGTTTCGTCCTCTATGATAATGGCTTTCATCGTGCGTTGTTGGGGTTGGTGATGGGGAGTTTTACGGTGAATGTTGCACCGTTGTTCTCTACAACAATGTTGCGTCCGGTGAGTAGTTCATAACGGTGCGAGAGGTTGCTCAGGCCAATGCCGGTGCTGCTCTCGGGCTCAAGCTTGGGAGTGAGGGTGTTGGCCACAACGACGTAGCCCTCCTCGGAGGTGATGTCGATGGTCATCGGGTGGGCCGAAGTTATGGTGTTGTGCTTCACGACATTCTCGATGAGGGGCTGAATTGAAAGAGGCGGTAACTCGCAGGTATAGAACATATTGTCTACCTCCACATTGATGTGCAACTTACCCGCATAGCGAATCTCCAAGAGGTATTTGTATGCCTCCAAGAAACGTAACTCGTTCTCTACGGTGGTCATTTCGGTCGTGCCGTCCTGAATGATGTAGCGGTAGGTGTCCGACATCTGGTCGATGTAGACCAGCGCATCATCCTTTTTCTCCTCCCTAACGAGCATCGAGAGCGAGTTGAGCGAGTTGAAAAGGAAGTGGGGATTTACCTGATTTACAAGGGTGTTGTACTGCCAGGTGAGGTTTTCGTTTTTGAGCCTTTCGTTCTCCACCTCAATCTCCTGTTGCTTGTAGTGCATCTGGTAGATTTTACCATAGAGCACCACAATTAGTCCCGTGGTGGAGAGTTTCAACAAGAGCATGGGGTTGAAGAGCCTGCGGGCACTGGCGGTGATGATGATGTCGCCACGCCAGGTTATCTGCGGGGCAATGAAGTAGAATAACGTGAGCAGGGCAATGCACACCAACATCCTCCATACGTACCCCCAATGTTGCCTGCGGGTGGGGAATGTCATAATCCACAGCAACAGCATGGCCACACCGGCATAGTAGAGCATATCCATCATCATGAACAGGTGCCCCTTTTCGGTTGCCCAGGGGTTGTTTGTCTGCCTTTGCTTGGAAAGGTTGGAAATGCTCTCCTCGCGGATGATGATCTCCTCTTTGCCATTTTGGGGCTCTTGCTCGTTGGCTTTAATAACATCCTCCACGATGAGTGGTTGCTTGTCGGAGGTGGGGGCAACAACCTCCGTGGTGGTGCGATGGGGCTCGCTTGCCTGGCGGTTGTTGTTGGAGTTCTCGACCATGATGAAAACGAGATAGGAGAAGTTGACCACCACAGAGATAACTATGGCGATAAGCAGATTGAGCGCAAAGGCTTTCCTGTTGGTTGTCGATTTCATAGGTCGAGGGGTGTTTGTTGTGAGCTTACTCTTTGTTGGTGAAGTACTCGGGGAACCAGGTTGCGTAGTGCATGTAGTCCCTTGTGGTGCGGTCGAGTGTGTTCTGACGCTGCTCGGGGGTTACCTCTTTGAGCCTTTTGGCGGGCACACCTGCATAGAGTCCGTTGGGCTCCAACACGGCGTTGGAGAGCACCAGAGCGTTGGCTGCGATGATGCAACCTTCGCCCACCTTGGCATTGTCGAGCACCGTGGCACCCATGCCGATAAGACATCCGTCGCCAATCTCGGCGCCGTGAATAATGGCGTTGTGACCCACGCTTACGCCGTCACCCAGAATGGTTACGGAGGGGTGGGGGGAGAGGTCGTAGGTTGCGTGCAGGCAGGCGCCATCTTGAATGTTACACTTCTTGCCGATGCGGATGGCGTTTACGTCGCCCCTGATGACGGCACCAAACCAGATGCTGCTGTCGTCGCCAATCTCCACATTGCCCACAATAGTGGCGTTCTCTGCCACCATACAGTTTTTACCAATCTTTGGGGTGTAGCCCCTTACGCTCTTAATGATTGCCATATTTCCTGTTATTAGGTTGACCGTCAACCGTCAACCGCTTTTTTGTTAACTATTGAAAATTACTTTTTTGCTTCCTGCCAGAGGGCCTCCATTTCGTCGAGGGTCATCTCGCCCAACGACTTACCCATTTCGGCGGCTCGCTTTTCGATGTGCTGAAAACGAGCGATGAATTTCTTGTTGGTGCGCTCCAGGGCGTTTTCGGGGTCCACGCCGTAGAGCCTCGAAGCGTTGATGAGCGCAAAGAAGAGGTCGCCAATTTCCCCCTCAAGAGCCTCCTGGTTACCGCTTTTTACCTCGGCCTCCACTTCGCCAATTTCCTCAAGAACTTTGTCCCACACGTCCTCTTTCTTCTCCCAGTCGAAACCGGCCGATGCGGCCTTCTGACCGATGCGGTAGCCCTTGACCATTGCGGGCAGCGAACGGGGCACTCCCGAGAGAACACCGCCTGCGGCCTTGCGTTCCTTCTTGGCTTTCTCTTTGAGCTTGAGCATTTCCCAGTTGTGGATTACCTCGTCGGCATTGTCGGCCTGCACCTCGCCATAGACGTGGGGGTGACGGTAGATGAGCTTGTCGCATAGGTAGTTGCACACGTCGGCAAAGTCAAACTTACCGAGCTCGTCGCCCATTTTGGAGTAGAATACGATGTGGAGCAACACGTCGCCCAACTCCTCCTTGATACCGTCGAAATTGTCGTCGGTGATGGCGTCCACGAGTTCGAAACACTCCTCTATTGTGTTGTTGCGCAGCGAGTGAAAAGTCTGCTCCCTGTCCCATGGACACTTCTCACGCAGGGTGTCCATAACCTCCAAGAGCCTTGCTGCGGCTTCAAGTTTTTTTGTATACATATCTCTTTTTTCTTCCAAATTAACGTTCATACTATCTGCAAAGATACTCTTTTCGTCAAAAAAATGTATATTTGTGAGAAATAAAGTTACATCCCATTGACAACTATGCAACTCAAACGAGTTTTTATATTTTTGGCTGTTCTGCTTTCATCCCTTTGTGTGTTGGGGCAGGAGAGCGCTCCCATTCGCCCGGGCGATACACGCCTTGGAGATTATCTACCTTTGCTTCACGGCCGTAGGGTTGGTGTGCTCACAAACCACACGGCAGTTGTTGGGGAGAGTCACCTTGTCGATACGTTGATTAGCTGTGGTGTGAATGTTACGACCATCTTTGCTCCCGAGCACGGCTTTCGTGGCACGCTTGGTTCGGACGAGGCGGTAACTTCCGATAGGGATGCCTACACGGGTGTGGAGATTGTTGCTCTCTATGGCAAAAACCGTATGCCGAGGGCTAATGACGTCTTTGCTACCGACATTATGATTGTTGATATTCAGGATGTTGGCGTGCGCTACTATGCCTACCTCTCCACGATGTACTTGATGATGCAGGTGTGTGCCGAGGTGGGGGTGCCGATGCTGGTGCTCGATAGGCCCAATCCCAATGGTATGTATGTGGATGGCCCTGTGTTGGATATGGCCTATCGCTCGTTTTTGGGTATGTTGCCCATTCCTGTGGTGCACGGTATGACACTCGGAGAGTTGGCCCGAATGATCAATGGCGAGGGATGGCTCGAAGGGGGCGTGAAGTGCCAGCTTACGGTGGTGCCCTGCGTGGGCTATCGCCGCTCGATGCAATATGAGCCTCCGGTTGCGCCTTCGCCAAACCTGCCCAATTTGCAGGCCATTAGGCTCTACCCCTCGTTGTGCTACTTTGAGGCTACGCCCGTGAGTGTGGGACGAGGTACCGACTTCCCCTTCCAACTCTTAGGCCACCCACAGATGCAGGGCGATGTGGAGTTTACTCCTGAGGCTCGCCAGGGTGCTCGCCGACCGACACAAGAGGGGACATTGTGTAGGGGCATCGACCTGCGTGGTATTGCCCTCGACTCGCTCACTGCAGAGAAAATCGATCTCCGATATCTTATTGGTGCCTATGGAGAGTTGGGTCTTGGTAACGAATTCTTTACCAGCGATTTGTTTGAAAAACTCATTGGCGTGGGCTACGTCAGGGAGATGATTCTTGCAGGCTACTCTGCCGAACAGATTGAGGCCTCTTGGGCGGATGATGTGGAGCGTTTTCTGGAACAACGTAAAAAATACCTCATCTATGAAGACTAGGGCGCTTGCACTGCTATTCACCATTGTGGCGAGTGTGCAGGCAGTGTGTCTGTCGGCTGCAACTCCCGATGGACTCAACCTCCTTCCGCAACCCCGCAACGTGGAGATGTGCGAGGGGGAATATTTCCGTTTTGACCCCACAACGACCGTTCACTGCAACATTCCACAACTGCGTCGCTACCTCTCCGACTACCTTCCGACCTTCTCGTGGAGCTCGCCCCGTAGCCGTGTGGAGGTGCGCCTTAACCCCTCGTTGGAAGTTCCCAAGGAGGGCTACCGATTGAGCATTAGGCCCGAGAGAGTTGTGGTGGAGGGTGTCGACTATGCGGGTGCTTTCTATGGCGTGCAGACCCTTTTACAATTTTTTCCTTCTACCGTCTATGAGGGTGGTTTTAGGGAGGCGTGCTCTCTGCCGTGTGTGGAGATTACCGACTGGCCCGAGTATTCCCACCGAGGTCAGCACCTCGATGTTGCTCGCACATTTATGCCCTTGGAGGAGATAAAAGAGTTTGTTGAACACCTTGCCCGCCACAAAATCAACCGCCTACATCTGCACCTTACCGACGACGAGGGTTGGAGGGTGGAGATTCTCTCTCACCCCGAACTTACGGAGGTGGGAGCTTGGAGGGGTGGCGATAGCCCCATCTGGGCCATCTATGGTAGCTTCGACGAAAAGTATGGAGGATATTACACCCAGGCCGAACTGCGCGAGTTGGTTGCTTGGGCTGCCGATAGGTGCATTACGATCATCCCCGAGGTTGACCTTCCGGGCCACAGCCTTGCTATAGGTAAAGTCATCCCCGAGGTACTTTGCCCCGTGGAGCGGGACAACTCGGCTGCGGCGGGCTACGACCGCCGAAACGTGTGGTGCGTGGCAAGAGAGGAGAACTACGCCCTGCTGGACGATATTTTCCGTGAGTTGGCAGATGTTTTTCCCTCAGAGTGGATGCACATTGGTGGCGACGAGGTGGGTATGAAGCAATGGGCCGACTGCCCCCACTGCTCGGCCCTCTATAAATCGGAGGGTTACACCGACTACTCCCAGCTCGAAGCCCATTTTCTGAATAGGGTAGTGGAGATTGTGGAGCGCTATGGAAAACGTCCCGTGGTGTGGAATGAGGCAATCAACGGCGGCAACCTCACACACGACGCTTTGGTGTGCGGATGGAAGGATATGGAGGCTTGCAAAAAGGCAACCTCGGAGGGCTACCGTACGGTGGTAATGCCGGGTTCGTGGTTCTACTTCGATATGCGTCAGTCGGCCAAGGAAATGGGCCACAACTGGGCTGGGGTGGTGACCCCCGAAAAGTGCTACTCTGTGGACCTTGAAACGCTTGGCTTTAAGGAGTCGCAAATAGCTCTTATTGAGGGCTTTGAGGGTGCCTTTTGGAGTGAATTACACCTTGTTGGTAGGGAAACCTTCGAGTGCTATCTTGAATATATGACCTTCCCGAGGGTGTGTGCTCTGGCCGAATTGTGTTGGACCCCGCAGAGCCTGCGCCAATGGGGTGATTTTGAGCTTCGATTGAAGGCCCACGGCGAGCGTATGAACGCAATGGGCATCAGCTACCGCCACGCTGCTCCTCCTGCTCCGCAGGGCCGACAGATAACCCCCAAAATGACCGTTTCGACCTCAATGCCAATGAGCCGCAGTGAGGCGCTCGATAAACTCTCGGTCTATGCCAACGATTGGGGCTACCGCACCAAGCGCACCTGCGAGGATGGCGATTGGATTCTCTATGAATTTGCTCAACCACTTGATAACGTGAAGGTTGAACTTACTACTGGCTACCGCCATGTTACCCGTGGACTCATCCCCATGGGTAAGGTGGAAGTGAGCATTGATGGACACACTTTCCGTTCCGTGGCCGACCTCCACAATGGCTCGGCAACCATTGAGCTTTCACGCCCCACAAAGGCCATTCGCCTGCGTTCAACCGCCACCGGTAATGGCGAATCGTTTGTATTTCTCCAATACCCCATCATTCACACCCTCACAAAGTAGATAACCGTCGCGGCAAGGGGTTGCGAAAACCGATTATTCTTTCTATTTTTGTAGGTTATTTGCACACTTTGTGTGCAGAGGAGAGGAAAATGTAAGAAAACTAAAAAATAAATTCAACTATGAACATTTCGTATAATTGGCTTAAAAACTATCTGGAAAGCGACATTACAGCCGAGGAGGCATCGGTAATTCTCACCGATATCGGCTTGGAAATTGAGGACTTCGAGAAAATCGAAGCAGTAAAGGGCGGTCTTAGTGGTGTGGTTGTTGGTGAGGTTCTCACCTGCGAGGATCACCCCGACTCGGACCACCTCCACATCACCACCGTGGATGTGGGCACCGGTGAGCCCCTCAATATTGTGTGTGGCGCTGCCAACTGCCGCAAGGGCTTGAAGGTAATGTGTGCCACCGTTGGCGCAGAGTTGCACCCCACCGGTAGCGACGAGGTGTTCAAAATCAAACGTAGCAAGATTCGTGGTGTTGAGTCGCTCGGTATGTTGTGTGCCGAGGACGAGCTTGGTATCGGTAGTGGCCACGAGGGTATCATGGAGCTCGACGAGAATGCAGTTCCCGGTACCCCCGCAATGGAGTACCTCGGCTTGGAGGACGACTATCTGCTGGCTATCGGCCTTACTCCCAACCGTATCGACGCTGCTTCCCACTATGGCGTAGCACGCGACTTGGCTGCCTACTTGCGCTCGCAGGGCCGCCAGGCTACCCTCCACCTCCCAAGCGTTGAGGAGTTCAAGGTGGACAACACTTCGAGGGCTACTAAAGTGACCGTTGAGAACCACGAGGCTGCTCCTAGGTATACCGGCGTTAACATCTCGGGTGTGAAGGTTGCACCCTCGCCCCAGTGGTTGCAGAACGCCCTGAGGGCTATTGGTATCAATCCCAAGAACAACGTGGTGGACGTTACCAACTTTGTGCTCCACGAACTCTGCCAGCCCCTCCACTCCTTCGATGCAGACAAGATTGAGGGTAACGAGGTGGTTGTTCGCACCTGCCCTGCAGGCACTAAGTTCCGCACCCTCGATGGTGTGGAGCGCACCTTGTCGGAGGCAGACCTGATGATTTGCGACAGCGAGAAACCTATGTGTATCGCAGGTGTGTTTGGTGGCGAGCACTCGGGTGTGAGCGAGAGCACCACCAATGTTTTCCTTGAGAGTGCCTATTTCAATCCCGTGTGGGTGCGTAAGACCGCAAAACGTCACGGCCTTTCGACCGACTCGTCGTTCCGCTTCGAGAGGGGTATCGACCCCAATATCACCACCTATGCGCTCAAACGTGCAGCCCTCCTCATTAAGGAGTTGGCAGGTGGCGAGATTACCTCGGAGATTGTGGACATCTGCCCCGAGCCCGTTGCTCCCTTCAAGATAGACATCACCTTCGACTATATCAACAACCTCAT
>JAFYRC010000295.1 GCA_017547065.1 Tidjanibacter sp. | reverse complement strand
TACAACCAGGGTGGTTCGTTGCAGGGTAAACTCAATGGTATTATGGTTGACTACTGGACTCCCAGCAACCCCAGCAATGAGTTCCCCCGTCCTATCTATGACCAGGCTCAAACCCACCACGTTTCGTTGTGCTACCAGGACGCATCCTACCTACGTCTGCGCACCTTGTCGTTTGGTTACACTCTGCCCAACGCAATGTTGAAGAAACTCAATGTGAAGAACCTCCGTTTCGCAGTAACTGCAACCAACCTCTTCACTATGACCGACTACTTGTCGTACAGCCCCGAGACCGGTGCAGGTAGCTATCCCGAGCCTCGCCAGTGGGCAGTTAGTGTAAACCTCAACTTCTAATCTCCTTGATGAATACAGTAAAGACTATGAAAAAGATTTTAACATATAGCATTGCGATGTTGGCGTTGGCATTGGGCGCAAGTTCGTGTACAACCGACGACCTGATGGTTGAGTCGCAAACCAGCATCACCACCCAGTTTGTCTACTCCACCCCCGAGGGTTTGAGCCGCGCAGTTGTAGGCCTCTACCCCAAGGATCGTTCTATGGCCACAGCAGAGGCTCCTGAGTATTGTGTTCTGATGATGGACTACTGTACAGATCTGATGGTATTCCGTGGTGGTACCGCTGCCGGTATGGCTCGTTTGGACACTCCCACCTCCACTACCGGAACATTTGAAACCCTTTGGAATCAGTGGTATCAGATTATCGGTAAAGCCAATGAGATTATCTACCACGCCGAGCAGCTTGATCCCACAATGGAGAATGACATCGTACGTCAGGCATACGGCGAGGCAAAATGCTTCCGCGCAAGGGCATATTGGATGCTCTACCAGCGTTTCGAGAGGCTCTATCTGAACCTCAAGCCCACAACTGTTGACAATATGGAGGGTCGTGTATATCGTCCTTCGAGCAAGTCTGAGACTTTGGCACAAATCAAACTCGACCTTGAGGATGCCATCAAGTATCTTGATTGGACTGTTGCCAATGGCGACCACGGTCGTTTGACCAAGGCTGTTGCTCACCACATCCGCGCACAGGTTGCAATGTGGGAGGAGGACTGGCAGACTGCAATCGACAACTGCGAGGCTATCTTCGGTTGCTCCGATTATGGTATGATGCCCACAATGGCCGATGTGTTCAACGGTCCCAACCTTCGCAACAAAGAGGTTCTCTATGCTTTCCAATTCTCCGATCAGTTGGGTGGTGGTAGCTCCATCTCGGATGGTGTTGCAAGTGGTCACAGGTTGAGCCTCATTACCACTCCTGCATACAGCCAGATTGGTGGTATGATGGATACAATCGAGAATGGTGGTTATGGCTGGGGACGTGTATATCCCAACGTATATCTGTTCAACCTCTACGACCAGGCAAAAGACAATCGTTTCAAAACGATGTTCAAGTTTAAATACTATTACAACGATCCCTCAACTCTGCCCGCAGGCAAGAATCTTGGTGATGAGGTTGAAATTGGCCCCAACAAAGCCAAATATTTCACCGCATTGCACCCCCACTCGCTCAAATTCTTTGACCAGTGGACCATCACCGACGTTACCAACCGTACATCGTTCAAGGATGCTATCGTTTACCGTTTGGCCGAGACTTACCTGATGGCAGCCGAGGCATACTTCCACAAAGACGGTGGCGCAAGTGCAAAGGCTTTGGAGTACTACAATATGACCTACGAGCGTGCAATGGGTGAGAAGTTCACCGGTGCACTCACTTTGCAGGACCTCTTGGATGAGTATGCACGCGAGTGTCACTTCGAGGGTGTAAGGTGGCCCTTGCTGAAACGTCTTGGTCTGTTGGCCGACGCTGTAAAGGCCCACTACGGTGACACTTTGGCTGATGATCCCAACCAGTCCAAAGACTACATCGAGGCTCGTAAGAACTGGAACGAGAAGTGGTGGAGGTGGCCCATCCCCCAGTCGTTCCTCGATGTGGTTGGTGCCGACTATGGCCAGAACCCCGGTTGGTAGTAATCGGACAAAAAAACCTTGTGAGGTGCCTTGGGGCCAACGCTTCGGCCCCGGCGCACCACACACTAATCTTAACTTAGGTTGATTAGGTTAATATAGGTTGCTTCTTTCGGTGCGGCTCTTCGGGGCCGCATCGGGAGAGCAAAAACAAGCAAAAAAAGAACTAAACAAAACTATGATGAACTTCTTCCGCCGTGTATGTTTAACCCTCGTGGGTATTACTTGTTCGTTGGTGGCCTACTCGCAGGTTACCTTCGAGAAGTTGGTACCATTCGCCACCGACACAGAGGTGAGAATGGAATTACACCTCACCGCACCCAAAGGTTTCGTGGGCAACGCCCACGCCACCATCATTTCGTGTGGTGATCAAAGTGTGATCTACAATGCCCCCGTTGGCGAGGTTCGCCTTGACGCCACAACTGACACACAGATTGTGGAGTTCACCATCAGCAACATCAAAGCCAACCTTTGGACCCCCGCAACACCATACCTTTATAATTTGGAGGTTAGTTGTGGCGACCAAGTGGCAACACAACGCATCGGTTTCCGCAAGTTTGAGATGAGCGACGGACGTTTCTATCTCAACGGCAAACCAATCTTCCTGCGAGGCAACGCAATCAACCCTCCTAATCGAGGCATTCCCGATTCGTTGGAGGTTAGCCGCGAGTTTGCTCGCGACTACGTTCGTTTCCTTAAAGGCATGAACATCAACATCATACGTACCCCAACCGTTCAATCTTGGTTGGACGTGTGCGACGAGGAGGGTATGATGATTTTTGGAGGTCGCTATGGTCGCCCCCGCTTGGCTGCCAGCGAAAGCGCCCCTCCCACCGAAATTGAGCCTTCTGTAGAACACTATATCGAAACAGAATTTACCCCTCTTGCACACCACCCCTCGGTGGTCATCTACGTGATGAGTAACGAGATGCCCTACAAGGGTGCGCTGGGTAAAAAGTGGGATAACTTCTTGCAGGGTTGCTATGAGCAACTCATCAAGTGGGACCACTCGCGTCCCTACATTGGCAATGCTGGCTACGGTATGGGCCGCACCGCCGACGTGTTTGACGTACACCGCTATTGGGGTTGGTACTACAACACGTTTGTTACCTATATGAATTTGCGCGACACCTCGCTCTGGCAGAACGAGGGCCAAACACAGGCCATTACTTTCACAGAGTGTGTGGGTAACTACACCGGTATCGACGGTGCCTACAACCTCTGCTCGCGCACCAAACAGCCTGGCTCGCAGAAGTGTTGGACCGGACACCTCGCCGCCGAGGAGCAGAGTGAGGCCGCACTCGAATATCAGGCTATGGTGTTGAAGAACGCCACCGAAATGTTCCGCCGCTTCCGTCCCCAAAACCCCTATTTGGCAGGCGTTATGCCCTTCACCATCATTTTCCACAACTGGGATTCGGTGAAGAGCTTTGCGGAGATGAGACCCAAACCCGTGGCTTATCAGTATGGCGTAAGCTATCAGCCCATTCTTATCAGCTGGGAGAACTGGAACCACAACCTCTATGCAGGTGGTAAGATGAAGGTTGTAACCCACATCGTTAACGACGACGACCTGATGCGCGACCTTGTGGGCGCAAAGGTTGCGTGGAGGCTTGAGAATATGCGTAAGATTGCCGTGGTTGAGGGCGAAATTGACCTTCCCACCGTGGAGTACTACGGCGTGTGGTCGTCACCCCTGGAAATTGCCCTCCCCGAGTGGTTGCCCACAGGTAACTACCGCTTGGTGGGTGAGATTTTGTGGGATGGCAACATTATCGCAACCAACACCTCCGAACTCTTTGTTGCCGGTGCCAAATGGGCCGACAAAGGAGTGGTTAAGAACGGTGTTGCTCTCTACGATCCCGCCGGAACAACTGCCGCAGCGTTCGACAAAAACCGCATTGCCTACACCCTTACAACCTCCGTACCCAAGGCCCGCAAGGGTGCAACCCTCGTGATTGGCGAGTGTGCGTGGGACGAGAATATTGCTACCCAGAAGCAGGCTCTTGCAGAGTTTGTTAAGAAGGGTGGCAAAGTGGTTGTATTGCGCCAGAATGCCGATTTCAACACCTCGTGGTTGCCCTACGACGTGGAGATGCTCGGCGAGAGCTGCAACTCCCCCGAGTACCTCTCGCCCGAATATGCCTACTGCAACGGCATGAACATCAACGTAGAGCGCAAAGAGCACCCTATATTTAAAGGTATAGAAACTGAGCGTCTGAAACTGTGGAGCGACTACACCGACTACGACGAGTCGAAGGCAGGATTCCCTGCAATCTACCCTGTAACCAATGGCTTCTCGGTACGCAAAGCCGACATGAGCAAAACCGCCGTGATTGCCAACTACAATCGCAACCTTGCGGCCACTGCGCTGTGCGAGATGTTCGACGGTAAGGGCTCGATTGTGATGTGTGGCTTTGACCTCGCAGGTCGTAGTGGCATTGACCCCGTAGCCGACCTTCTGATGCGCAACTTGATTGGTTATGCAACCGCACAGAGCGAAGATGCTTGCATTCTCGTTGAGGAGCCCATCTGGTGGGGCGACTACGCATCCGAGAAGGGTCTTGTCGTTGGAGCAAACAATGGACTCATCCTCAACACCGTGCCCATTGTCCCCACCGACCAGAAGGAACGTTGGCCCTTGAAGGTGGACGTTAGGGGCTACAACTATGTTGGCTCCTACGGTGGTTGGAACTCACGTCCTGGCATCCAGTATGTGGGCAACGGCCGCAGGCCCTTTGCTCCCTACAATTTCAGCCTTGGTGGTAGCGACCTTGTGAAAGCCGAGGATGAGGGTTGTGGTAGTGGCTACTTTGCTGCCCGCGTACCAGAGGATAGGACCACAATGGCAACCTTGCTGGCCAACCCCTCCTACGAGAGCCTTGAAATAAGCATCTCTATCAATGGTGGCAAGAAGCAGACCTACACTCTTTCGGCCGGTGAGCAGAGGCTGGTTGAAATGCCCCTGCCCAAGGAGCGACAGCTGAGGGTTGACTTTGAGGGTAGCCGTAGGTGCGTAATCCTGATGACCGAATTTAAGTAGACAATACCTAAAATAAAGATATGAAGAGCTTACGTTACATAATTACCACTCTGGGCGTTTGTGTGGCAACCCTTGCCGCCGAGGCCCAAACAAACCTTTTCTATGGAGCCTCTGTGGAGGCCTCCTCGACCAACCCTCGTACCGAGGTGCAGATGGCTGTGGATGGTAAGTTCACCCGCCGAACCACTTGGGAGTCGGCTCCAACTTCACGCCCTCCCCACATCCTTGAAGTGACACTTCCCCGCTACTGCGACATCGACTCGCTGGTGATCTACACTGGCATTCCTGAAGCAGAGAAAAAGCAGGCAGAGAAGGGACAACACGATGGTTTTTGGTGCGTAAAGAACTTCATCCTCCAATATTGGGACGACGCCAACTGGACCGACATTGAGGGTACGCTCACAACCGAGAACCGCCTCGATAGGGTTTCCTTCGTGTTCAAGACCCCCATTACATCGTTCAAGTTTAGGATCCACTCCACCGACGGAGAGCCCATTCGCATTATGGAATTTGAGGGTTGGGGTCGCGAGAATAAACAACTCGCCAAGCCCGCACCCGTGCAGACTCCATCGCTGCAAACCGAGAGCGCAGGTCGCACCGGTTGCCACACCGTAAAGGCTACCGTCTATCCCGAGCAGGTGGGTAAAACGATGCAATATGTGGGCTACAACCAGGGCTACATTATGCCCGGCGGCAATGCGCCCGTGTGGTTGGAGTATGCCGACGTGAATGCCGTGCGCATTTGGGCCGATGGCGAAACCTACATCAACGAAAAGTGGATTGACACAACTAGCAAAATCGACACTGCCGAGGACTTTGAGAGGGTTAAAGCCGAGCTTATGGCCAACCCCGAGAGCGAGAAGTTCATCCAGTGGAGCAAAGTGGAGGAAGGAGCGGAGAAACCCGTTCGTTCGACCAACACAATGACCTTTGGCTATGCACTCGACCAGATGAAAGCCATCGGTGCCGATGTGTTGATTCAGAGCGGCTTTGGTAAGAAAAGGTACAACTCCTCGTGGCAGAACAAGTGGACCATCTGGCAACAGTTCTATGGCCTGGCTTTCTACGCTGCACGCAGGGGTGATGTGGCTATGTATGCTATGAAAAACGAGCCCAACCACCGCCACTCGGGCCCCATGCCTCTCGACCTCTATGTGGAGCTGATGAAGGTTGCTTCGGATGCAGTACACTGTGCTGTGGCTGATGTAAACAGGCTCTATGGCAAACAGCTCGACTGCCGCTTTGTTGGTCCCGTTACGGCTGGTACCAACACCAACTGGTGGGCAGCCGTGGCAGCTTCCGAGGGCACCGACTACCTGGGTCGCCCGATGACCACAAGGGAGAACGTCCAGCTCTTCTCCACCCACTCCTACAACATCCCCGCTGTGGGCTATAAGGGTAAGGTAGAGAGCATCGACAAGATTTTGAAGGCAAACCACCCGGAGGGTAAGACCAAACCCGTGATTTTCACCGAGATTGGTCGTTGGATGAATGCCTACCTTATTGATAAATACGAGACCATGGACTCCCCCTCGCTATTTGTTGAGTGGGCGGGTACTTATACACAGAATATGCTCGGAGGTGGCTATGGCATGTGGGCGTTCAAGTTTGCCAACACCGCCAGCAGCACATATCCCCAGGGTATCAAATCGGGTCACCACTACACCTGGAAGGGCACTCGCTATGCCGAGGATGCGATGACAAACATCGCTCTTGGTTGCCCCGTGGAGGTGTGTGGTACAGATGCAATGTTCTCGGCCGAGGCTCTGACTGACGGCGACAAGAGCGACTCTTCGGCGTGGGCATACACAGCAGAGGGCCCCAAGAGTATCACCATCGACTTGGGCGCAAAGAAGAGCATTGGTGCCGTGACCATCTACTCCGGATCGTCCTATGGCGTTTTCACCGCCCCCGACCGCGTGCGTAAGTTCAGCGCAGAGGTGCTTTGCGATGGCAAGTGGAAAGCCGTGAAAGAGCTCAAACAGGACAACAACAAATATGCTCGTAGCGGCATCCTGCTCCGCACACCCGTGGAGGCCGAGAAGGTGAAAATCACCTTCGACGATGAGGGTCGTGCACTCGTTAGGGAGGTAAAGATTTTCGCACCCGCCGAGGAGGGAGTTGTTGAGACGGATATCTTTGATATTGCCGGCACCCAGCGTACCGCACAAACCGTAAGGTTATTCGCCAAAGGCTTCAAACAGCAGAGGCCCCTGTTGCGTACGGACCTCTCGGAGAGTAGCGACGACTTTGACCTCTGCACCTCACAAGATGGCGAGGGCAACACCTATGTGTGGATCGTTCAGCGTGGCGTACACACCTCGCGCTTGGAGTTGGATATGCGCCGCTTGGGCGTGAGCGCAGGCACCCCCATCCTGTGTGAGGAGGTTAGCGACACCCACTACGGCGATGCACGCATCCTCACCACCGACCGCTATGGCGTGCTGAATATGACCATTCCCGCACAGAGTGTAATGCTGTTGAGCCTGCACGCTCCGAAGGTGGAGGCCCAGACTATCAAGGCAATCGCCACCACAACCCTCTCGCTTGGCACTACCGCAAAGGCACCCAAGGGCTGTGGTGTTGTGGAGATGAATGCCGCAGGCGTGGACAACAACGCTGTTACCGCCATCGACTTCAACCTTGCAGGTGTGGATATCGACTCGGCAGGTCGCATTGTGGTTGGCGTGTGTGGCGCGAGCGAGGACAACAAACCCTACCGCTTGCACGCCTACGTTGTGGAGAGCAAGGCCGGCGAGATTCGTAAGTGGAGCGACGTGGAGCAGCTACACCCCACACAGAGCCGTATGATTGGCGACGATTACAAGGTTGCGGGCGAGATTTCGTTCCGTGGCGAGGAGAGCTATTATTGGCTTGACTTGACCAAAGCTATCAAGCGACTTGGTGCCGACCACTGCACCCTCCTTCTTGTTAGGGAACTGCGCGAGCCCGGTGATGACCTCGACAAGGGCCGCAGGCTGGTGGTTGCAGGTCACAAGTCGGAGAACGCACCCGTGATTAAGATTTGGTAGAACAAACAAACAATACATATAATAAATAAGTGATGAAACGAATTGGTTTTGCAATTTTGACCGCAGTGTTGCTGTGTGGTTGTGGCGACCTTGTGAACAACAACCCCACGACCTACTGCAACCCCCTCGACCTGGACTATGGTTGGGGTACATTTAAGGCCAAGGATCCCGATGCACGCACATCGGCCGACCCCGTGATGGTGTTTTTCAAAGACAAATACTATCTCTTTGCCACCCACGACATCAGTGGTGGTTATAGGGTGTCGGACGATATGCAGAATTGGAAGAACGTATACTTCAACGCAGAGGTAGCGGAGGCCGCTCTCAACGATGGGTGCTATGTAGCTCCCGCGGTGGCTGCCGACGAGAACTACATCTACTTCTTCAAGCTCAACCGCAACCGCAAGGAGAAGACCGTGAAAATTGTACGCTCGGCCGAGCCCGACAAGGGCAACTGGGAGGTGTGTGGCGAGATTCCCCGCTGCTCGGACCCCTCGTTGTTCATCGACAACGGACGCTACTTCGTGTTCCACGGCCTGGGTACCGACCAGTCGTTCAAGTGCTTTGAGTTGGACCCCGCAACCATGACTATGATTGAGGGTTCGGAGCGCCTGCTGATGGACTACATCACCGACGTGAACAAGTGCGACGCCGGCTACTACTTCGGCCGTAGGGAGGTTTGGGACGAGATTGAGGCTCCCGAATGGAGGGGTAAGTTCAAATGGCTCCCCTGTCCCGAGGGCGCTTGGGTTGTGAAGAGGGGCGATACCTATTATCTCCAATTCGCCACCCCCGGCACCTTGTCGGTGTGGTATTGCGACGTTGTAATGACCAGCAAACAGCCCAACGATGGCTACAAAGTTGAGCCCTACAACCCCATTTCGTTGAAGGTGGGAGGTTTTATTGGTAGCGCAGGTCACAGCTGCACCTTCCAGGACCGCTATGAGAACTGGTGGGAGATTTCCACCATGTGGATTGGTAACCACAACGATTTCGAGCGTAGGCTCGGACTCTTCCCCGTACACTTCGACGAGCAGGGCCGTATGAGCGTGAAGACCACCCTCGGCGACCTGCCTATGGTGTTGCACCAGGAGAAATTCGATGCATCGAAGGGCAACAGCGCAGGCTGGTGGTTGCTCTCGGAGGGTGCAAAATGCGAGGCATCGTCCACATTGGAGGGCTTCGGCGTGGAGAATGCTTCGGATGAGAACGTTCGTACTTGGTGGTCGGCAACAACCGGCAACAAGGGCGAGTGGATGACCATGGACCTCGGCGAGGCCAAGACCATCCATGCCATCCAGCTCAACTTTGCAGAGCAGGATTGGGATATGGCACTTGCCAAAGGTGGCGAGGACTACACTGCCTACAAACTCTACTGGTCGCTCGACGGCAAGAAGTGGAGCCTTGTAACAGACCGTAGCAAGAACAAGACCTCCAACGCACACGAGTACCTCGAACTTAAAGAACCCCTCAATGCTCGCTACCTGAAAGTGGTGAACTACCACGCTCTGGCAGGCGGCAAATTCGGCTTGCGCGATTTGAGGGTGTTTGGATTTGGCAACAGCGAGGCCCCCGCACAGGTTGAGGGCATTGAGGCCGTAAGGTACAGCAAGGATGACAGGTTTGCCGACGTGAGCTGGAAAGCTGCCGAGGGAGCCAAGGGCTACCTCGTAAGGTTTGGTATTGCTCCCGACTACCTCAACCAGACCATCCAGGTGAAGGGTGGCGACAAGACCACTCTTGCGCTGCACATCCTCACCAAGGGCGTGAAATACTACTACACCGTTGACTCCTACAACGAGAATGGCGTTACCGAGGGTGTGGTTGTAGAGGAAAAATAGAATACAAACAAACACTTAAAACAATAAATTAACCAAACAAAAAAACAAAACTTTACTATGAAAAAGATTTTCTATCTGGCAAGCATCGCCATTGCAGCAATGGTGATTGGATGTACTCCTGCCGAGGAAGAGGGCAACATCAACAAGGAGGAATACACCCCCGCAGCCTTGACCGTTGAGCCCGAGGCTCTCAACGTGGCAAAAACCGCAGGTGCTACCGCAACTGCAACCGTAACCAGCGACAGCGAGGTGTTGAGCGCCGATGTTGACTATGCAGCCGCATCGTGGTTGAGCGCAAAATTGGAGGGCACCACTCTGACCGTTACCACCACCGCAGCTAATACCAACCCCCAAACTCGCCAGGGCATTGTTTATGTACACGCAGGCGTTGGTATCAACACCACCACCGTTAGCGTAACCGTAACCCAGGCTTTGGAGGACGAGATTGCTCCCACCATCGCTCTTGGTGGAAAAGAGGCTAAACTTACGGGTGCAAAAGATGCTTTGGCAATCATCTCCTATGAGAGCAATATGACCGACGTAACCGTTGCTGTTGCCGAGGATGGCAAGGCTTGGTTGAAAGCAGAGAAAGGCGACAAGAACATCACCTTGACTGCTTTGTCGGACAACGAGAGTGGCGCCGAGCGTAGCACCACCGTTACCGTAACTGCCAAGAACACCAAGGGCTCCACAGTGAGCGAGACCATCGCTGTAACTCAGGCTCAGAAGCCCGCAGAGGGAACTATCGGTATTGGCTCTATCGTTGAGAATGGTGTTCTGTTCTGGATTTCGGAGGATGGCAAGACTGGTAAGGTTGTAGCAGGTCCTCGTGCCGATGGTGCAGCAGCCAAGGTTTCCGAAGACAAGACGTCCGTAGATGGAGCATCAAGCAAAGACGACGGTCTGTTCAACACCGATGCCGTTAAGGCTGTTGACCCGACATTTGCAAAACACCCTGCGTTCAAGTTCTGTGCCGATATGGGCGAGGGATGGTATTTGCCCGCACTCCGTGAGGCCTATTCGCTATTCGCTGCATATTGTGGTGTTGCAAAATATGAGGATGTTGAGATTGACGTTCAGCCCGGAGAAATGCCAGCAGAGATGCAGGCTGCTCGCGCATTCTTCGACAATCAGCTTCTTTCTTTGAAAGATGGTCAGAAGTTGGACGGCGTAGCTAAAGTGGGCGAGAGTGTCTTCACTTCTTCCGAATCTGAAAGTGGTAATGCATTCTATGTAATCTTTGGTAAGAGGAGTAAGAACGACAACACCGGTGCCAAGAATAGCACCTCTCGTACTGCTCGTTGTATCAAGGTTGTAAACCTCTAATATTAAACTCAAAAGGACACAAGTAAGGTTATGACCAAGAGAGTGTTGTTACTGATTGTGGCCGCTATGGTAGTTTTGGGTGGTTGCGCCAATCCACAGGTGCAACCCCCAAAACCACACAAGCCCACAACTCCCTCCGAGCAAACCGGCGAGTATGATGTCTACCTGCTCATCGGTCAGAGTAACATGGCAGGACGAGGTACTATGATTGCCGGCGACGAGAAGCCCATTGAGGGTGTTTATATCCTCGACACTGAGGGTAATGTGGTCCCCGCCACCAACCCCCTGAACCAGTATTCGACCATACGCAAGGAGATGAAGCACCAGCAAATCAACCCCGGTTTCTCCTTCTCGCAAGAGATTTACAAGGCTACGGGACGCAAGGTTTTGCTCGTGGTGAACGCACGTGGCGGCTCCAACATCTCCGAGTGGGCCAAGGGTAAAGCAACCACCTTCGACTACACCGACGCTTCGGGCAACAAGTCGAGCGTGAGTCTGTCGTTCCTCTCCGAGGCCGTTAGGCGCACCAAGCAGGCTACCGCCTATGGCCCCTTGAAGGCGATTTTGTGGCACCAGGGCGAGTCGAACAGTAGCAACCCCAGCGGCTATATGGACAAGCTTACGGAGCTTGTGAGCAACCTCCGCGCCGAACTCGGTGCAGTGCCCTTCATTGCGGGCGAGATTGCTCCCTGGCACAAGAACAAGGACAAGTTCAACCCCATCATCAACACCATCAATACGGTAATTCCCAACTCCGACTGCGTGTCGAGCGAGGGGTGCAATATGCTCCTCGACGAGAGCGACCCCCACTTTGGTCGTGACGGTCAGATTTTGTTGGGCCAAAGGTATGCCGAGAAGGTTCTCAAAATGGTCTATAACAAGTAAAAACAAACAATAAATCCAATCAACACAGAAAACTATGAAAATACCCTACAACGCTCCCCTGTTGGGAGTAGAAATCATCGAGGTAGAGTGCGGTATCGCAGTATCCGACCCCACCCAGTTCGACTTGACAATTGACAGCTTCGGCGACGAGCAAGAGTGGTAGTAGTTTTGAAGTTTAACACAAAAAAGAAGTACAAGACTATGAAAAAGATATTTGCATACATCGCAATGTTTGCAGCTGCCGCAACCATGGTAGCTTGCGAGAACGAGCCCGCAACAATCACCCCCGACGCAACCGGTACACCCATCGAAATCGCCGTTGGCGAGGCCGATCGTGCAGTACTCGATCTCACCGACGGCAAAACCGTAACCTGGGAGGCCGGCGACCAGATTGGTCTTTTCCACCACGTTAACGGCACCGTTTCGACAGCCGTAAACAACATGGCCTACACAACCCAAGCAAGCGGTGCAATAGCCGCATTCGCTGGTAATGGCACTTGGACTGGCACAGCAGAAGACACCCACGACTTCTATGTGTATTACCCCTATCGCGATAGGGCAAACACCGCAGACCTCATCGTTATCCAGATGACCAAAGATCAGACCTACGACGTTACAGCACCCACTTGGAGTGTTGGCGCAACTTATGGTTTTGCCTATGGCAAAGCCGACAATGTTGAGTATGGTAAAGCTGTGGAAATTGGCGCGATGAAACAATACTTTGGTATTCTCCGCCTCAACATCACCAACGGCACCACCGAGGACGTAACCATCAGCAAGGTTACTGTTACCACAGATAAAACTGGTCCTTATGGCTCGCATCGTGTAAGTATCAAAGGAGACGTTGCAGAATTGATTGAGCTTAAAGATGCAGGCAAAACTATCACAACGACTGTGGCTAATGGTCTTGTAAAGGCTGGCGAAAGCATTGACGTGCGTCTTGTCATCAGTCCAAGAGACTATTCAAGCAGTACATTTAGCATTAGCATTGATATTGATAAAGGTACACACCCCGTCATTTCATTTGCAGGTGGCAACGTTGCACAAGGTGATCGTATCGCAAAAAAAATCACCCTCGACCCAGTGGCCACTGTTGATGAACCCGAATACAAGAATCCTCTCTATGCCACCGCTTATGACAAGAATGGCGACAAGGGTGTTATCTTCTGGGTGGATGATGTTGCCAACCCCACAAAGGCCAAAATCGTTTCGACCAAGAGCTATGGCCCACACAACTGGTGGAGCGACAAAACATTGCCAGTGGTTAATACTGGTGCAGATGATGGTGCTGCAAATATGACACTCATTGAAACTGCCGCAGGTGTTAACATTGAGAAGTATCTCTCCTATATGGACTGCAAAACCGAGGGCGAGGGTTGGTATTTGCCCGCAAACAATGAGTGGGACTATCTGCTTGATACCTACTACAATGTTGATAATCACACGACACTCACCACTAATCCTTCTGCAATGGCAGCTGAACCCATTGCTGCTCGCAACAAGTTTGAAGACGCTTTGGTTGCACTTGGCGGAAAGAAACTAAACCAAGAAGCAGACACCGTTGGTGATGGTACCACTTATTACACAAGTACTGAGAACTCAGCAAATAATACTCAGGTTGGTTATGCTTGTACAGGTAAACCTCGTATAAGCAATGCTGCCAAGTATGCCAATTCTCCCAAACGCTATACTCGTTGTATCAAAGTTGTTGACCTGACAGAATAGGGCAACCGTTTTGAACGAATAGATTAGAAAGTTTAGCGAATTTCAATTGCTCGAAATTCGCTAAACTTTTGTTATATTTGCACCAAAGCAAACAAATAACAAAAACATAACCCTATGAAAAACTACACAAAATTGGCCTTAATGACCCTCGTGGCCACTCTCGCACTTGCCCACAGCGCAAGCGCAGCTCGCGTGGTACGCACAATTGACTCCGGTTGGAAGTTTGCTCTCACCACCGACAACGCCGCAGCCATCGACTTCTGCGACAAGGAGTGGAAGCAGGTAAACCTCCCACACTCGTGGAACGCCGACGACTCATTCGATGACGTGGACGGCTATGCTCGCACCATCGGTTGGTATCGCAAAACCCTCCACCTCAACAAAGAGGAGGGCAAGCAGTACACTCTCCGCATCGGCGCAGCAAACCAGTATGCTGAGGTCTACATCAACGGCACCCTCGTGGGCTCGCACATTGGTGGTTATCTCGCATTCAGCAACGACATCACCGCCCTTCTTCAGAATGGTAGCAACACTATCGCTATCAAGGTGGACAACTCGCACAATGCCGACATCGGTCCCCTCTCGGCCGATTTCACATTCTACGGTGGTATCTACCGCAGCATCGAGCTTATCGAAACCCCCAAAACCCACATTTCGACCACCTACTACGCTACCAAGGGTTTACTCGTTCGCACCCCCGAGGTGAGTGCCGAGAAGGCAACTGTGGAGGTAGAAGTGCTTCTGTCGAGCGTAGCCAAGGAGCGCGCCGAGGTTGTGGTTGACATCCTCGACACCGAGGGTAACGTTGTGGCCACCAAGAGCCGCAAGGTGAAACTCGCAGAGGGTGCCGAGAACCACTCCGAGCGCATCGCCCTCACCCTCACACAGCCCAAGTTGTGGGACGTGGAGGCTCCCAACCTCTACATCGCCCGTGCATCGTTGGTGGTTAACAAAGAGGTTGTAGACTGCGTAAACGACCGTTTCGGCGTGCGCTACTTTACCTTCACCCCCAACGAGGGTCTTACCCTCAACGGCCGTCACGTTAAGCTCATCGGTACCAACCGTCACCAGGACTACCTCGGACTCGGCAACGCCCTGCCCGATGCAATGCACGTTTCCGACGTGGAGCTCCTGAAAGAGATGGGCGGTAACTCGCTCCGCGTGTCGCACTATCCCCAGCACGAGCGCGTGATGGAGGCTTGCGACAGGCTCGGTATTGTTACCTCCGTGGAGATTCCCCTCGTGAATGCTGTGACCATCTCCGAGGGCTTCACCGCAAGCACTCTCCAGATGACCGAGGAGATGCTCTACCAGAATTTCAACTCACCCTCGGTATTTATCTGGGCCTACATGAACGAGATTCAGCTCCGCCACCCCTCCACCGATAAGGAGTGGCTCCAAACTCAATACTACCCCTACCTCGTAGGATTGGCAAAGCAGGTCGACAACACTCTCCGCACTCTCGACCCCACTCGCTACACTCTCCTTCCCTGCCACCACGCACCCTCGCGATACATCGAGAGCGGCATCGCCGCAGTGCCCCAAATGCTCGGTTGGAACATCTACTCGGGTTGGTACAGTGGCGTGTTCAAAGACTTCGAGAAGATTCTCGACAAGCTCCACGAGCAATTCCCCAACCAGATTCTCACCATCAGCGAGTATGGTGCCGACGCCGACAGCAGGCTCCACTCTTCCGCTCCCGAGAGGTTTGACTACACGCTCGACTACTCCGAGCTCTACCACGAGCACTATCTGCCCAAGATCCTCAAACGCGACTTTATCGCTTCGGGTAACGTGTGGAACCTCAACGACTTCGGCTCCGAGAGTCGTGGCGACGCAATTCCCCACACCAACCTCAAAGGTTTGAACACCTTCGACCGCAAGCACAAAGACATCTACTACTACTACAAGGCCGCACTCAACACCACTCCCGTGGTACACATCGGTAACAGCGCATGGAACAAGCGTGCCGGCGCCGAGAATGGCGAGGGTGTGTCGGTACAGCGCATCAAGGTCTACACCAACCAGCCCTCCGTGGAGCTCTTCCACAATGGCGCCTCGCTCGGCACCAAGCAGGTGGAGAACTACCACGCCATCTTTGAGGTGCCCTTCACCAATGGCGAGAACTCACTCGAAGCAGTAACCGCCGAGGTAAAGGATTTCTACACCTGCGAGTTTGACCTCGTGGAGCAGCACAATCCCGAGGAGATCAACGTTCTGCTCGGCACCAACCGCTACTTCGAGGAGCCCCGCACGGGTGTAACCTGGATTCCCGAGCAGGCCTACACTCCCGGCTCGTGGGGTTACATTGGTGGCGAGCAGGCTCGTCAGCGTTCGCGCCACGGCTCGCAGCCAGCATCGGCAGCCGCCATCAACAACACCGATTGCGACCCAATGTACCAGACCCAGAGAAGCAACATCGAGGCCTTCCGTGCCGATGTTGCCCCCGGTAACTACTCCGTATATCTCCACTTCGCAGAGTTGGCCGGCAAGGTTAAGGCTTCGGTCTACAACCTCGGTAATGAGGCCATCAGTAGCGAGGGCGAGGAGAGGGTGTTCGACGTGTCGATCAACGGTGTGAAGGTGCTCACCGACCTCGACATCGCCGCTTGCGTTGGCGTCTACAACCCCCTCGTTGAGCGTTTCGAGGTGGATGTGAAGGCCGGCGAGAGCCTCATCGTGGAGTTCACGCCCAAGAAGGGTGCTCCCGTGCTGAACGCCATCACCATTCGCAAGAATTTCTAATCGGCCCACGCCGCAGAATAACAAAAAGGAGTGCTTCATTGTGAAGCACTCCTTCCTTATTTTCTGGGCCTTTCGAGGCCTATTTCACGATTATCGTACCGATGATATCGCTGCCCAAAATCTCGTTCATCTCGAAGCGGAAATTGTCCCTATTGATGAAGATCTCGTGGCGCAGCATACTCGGCCCAACCTTCACATAAAGCACTCCGCGCACGAAGTTCACCTGTGTGGCCGAAGCGATATGTTGACCCGCAACACGAGCCCACACGTCGGGGATTGAGCCCTCGGTAATCTTGCGCTCAATCTCGGGGTGTTCGCTCTTGAAGTTGCTCCAAAGCTCTCCAAGCATCATTGGCCTACATCTCCTCATTGTCGGTTGTCTTTACTCTTTGTTCTACACCTCTGTCTGGCAAATCTCACCGTCGACAACGTCCCACAGGCGGAACTCCAAATCGTTGTTTTTCAGCACACTAATGAGCCTCTCGCGGTTGCAATCGGTGATGAATATCTGTCCGAAGTCGCCACCTGCCGTGAGCTCCATAAGGCGCGAAAGCCTCCTCTCGTCGAGCTTATCGAAGAGGTCGTCGAGCAGGAGCAGAGGACGCTCGTCCAGACGTTCACGCAGAAGAGTGTACTGGGCCAATTTGAGAGCCAAAAGGAACGACTTTTGTTGTCCCTGCGAGCCATATTTGCGGAGTGGATAGCCACCAATCTTCATAACCACATCGTCGCGGTGGATACCCGAGTTGGTAAAACCACACACAACATCCTTCTGCCTAACGCTCTGCAACACCTCCAAGAAGGGCCTCTCATTGAGGTCGGAGCGGTAGGTGAGTTGCACGGGCTCGTGGTCGTCGGCAATGAAGGAATAGTATTTTTCCACCAGCGGTGCCAAGCGGCCAACCACCTCCCTGCGAACTTCGGCCACCTTCTCGCCCAAATCGGCCAAGCGCTCGTCGAGCACATCGAGCAATTCGGGAATAAGGTATTCGCCCTGTTTGAGGAGTGTATTACGCTCGGCCAACACACGATTGTAGCGCATGGTATTGTCGAGGTAGGCGTGGTCGAGCTGCGAGATGAAGGCGTTGAGCCAACGGCGCCTCTCGTCGGCCGAGTCGCTCACAAGGGCGCCATCGGCAGGCGACACCATAACCACAGGCACAACACCAATGTGATCGGCCAGGCGCTCATACTCCTTTCCGCAGAATTTGAGTGTCTTGCCCTTACCCTTGCTAAAAGCACAAGTGACCACCTGGGCACGGCCCGTGTCGGTGGTATAGTCGCCCGAGAGCATAAAGAACTCCTCGCCGTGGCGCACACTCTGGCCGTCGGTCATCGAGAGCGAACTCTTGCTCATCGAAAGGTAGTGTATGGCATCCACCACGTTGGTCTTGCCCGCACCGTTGCTTCCAACAATGCAGTTGATACCCTCGCAGGGGAGAATCTCGCCCTCCGTGATGTTCTTGAAATTGATAAGTGAAAGTTTACCTAATCGCATTTTTGCCGGTTTTGATAGGCTCAAAGGTAGCAATTTTGCCCGAATAGAGAAAAATTTTCGCCACTCTCTGCGATTTTTACACAAAAAGATTTACTTTTGTGGTTCAAACCCTGGAAGAAACAAATGTAAAAACAATAGATTATGGCAACTAAACAGAATCAGGAAATCACTCACGACGAGGTTGTAACCGAGGCTGTGAGCAAAACCGAACAGTTTTTTGAGAAGAACCAGAAGCTCATCATGTGGGCTATCGTAGCAGTCTTCGTAATTATCGGCGGCTACTTCGCCAACAAATACCTCATCGCTCAGCCCCGCGCAGAGAAGGCTTCGGCCGAGATGTTTGCAGCAGTTCAGCAGTTCAACGCTGAGCAGTGGCAGGTGGCTCTCGATGGCGACGGTAACAACGCAGGTTTCGTAGAGGTTGTTGAGACCTATGCAACCACCCCCCAGGGCTCGTTGGCTGCTCACTACGCAGGCGTTAGCTACCTCAAACTTGGCGATGCAGAGAATGCTCTGAAATTCCTCCGCAAGTATCGTCCCGCAACCGGCGCTCCCGCTGAGATCATCAACGCACAGAACGCAGGTTTGCAGGGTGACATCCACGCAAACAACGGCGACCTCAACAAGGCTGCTGCTCTCTACAAGAAAGCTGTGAAGGCAAGCGACAACTCGCTGACCGCTCCCGTTTACTTGAAGAAGCTCGGTATGGTTGAGGAGCAGTTGGGCAACAAAGCTGCTGCTTTGGAGGCTTACCAGCGTATCGCTGACGAGTACTACACTTCGTTGGAGGCTCGCGACATCGACACCTACATCGGCCGTCTGAAATAAGCGACAACGATTGAGTAAAGACAACGGCACCACTCCACTGACGGATGGGTGCCGTTCTTTTTTGTGAGTACGGTGTGATTGTGTGGGCAAAAAAATGCTATCTTTGTAGGACAAAGTGTAGATAAGAGAAACGGTATGACAGCAATGAAATTTGGCTTTGTGATTGTGGAAGGCTTCGGGGATAGGACCTCGACAGCCGAACACACCCTGCGCCGCCTTACCGAGGTGGAGGGCGAGGTGGAGTACCGCACCGTGCCCGGAGTGGCCGAAACGGTGCTGGCTGCCAAATGCTTTGCCGAACTCACAAGCGTGGATGCCGTGCTGGTGTTCCTGCCTGCCGCATCAAGCGTGGAGCCTGCGGTGCTCACCACAACCCTTGATGGTCTTACTAACATTGTACTCGACTGGAATATGCCCATTGTTACAACCATCTCCTACCCCGACGGTACCAAGCTAGCACGTGCAGCGGTGACAATGGTTGAGATGCAAATCGAGATGGAAAACAAAGCCGAAGGCCGCATGGTCGACACCTCAGTCAATTAACCGGACAACTCCATAAAGCAAATAAAAAAGGTGCACTGTAATGGTGCACCTTTTTTTATTTATACGCATCTCCTAAAACAAACCTTGCAGTTGTTCCATGCGGGTGTAGTCCGTGAGGTCGACCTTAATGGGAACAACAGCAATGTATTTGTTTTTCAGAGCCCATTCGTCGGTGTCCTGTGCCTCGGGCTCGTGGTTGCAAAAACCACCCGTGAGCCAGAAGTAGTCCCTACCTCGAGGGTCCTGGTGGCAGTAGAACTCCTCCTTCCAAAAACCCCTGGTTTGGCGACAGATGCGGTGACCCTTGATCTCCTCGGGGCGTGCTACGGGCACATTGATATTGAGGCACAAGGGGGTGGTTGTCACCACCGACAGCATTGCGGGGATAATCTTCTTGGCAAACTCGATGGTGGCATCGAAGTCGGCGTTGTGGTCGTGGTCGTCGAGCGAGAGGCCGATGGAGGGTGCTCCATAGAAGCTCGCCTCGATGGCGGCGCCCATAGTGCCCGAGTAGAGCACATTGATGGCGGCATTGCTACCGTGGTTGATACCACTTATGTTGAGCGAAGGGGTCAGCCCCAGCTTGGGCAACAACCAATCGTAGGCCATCTTCACGCAGTCCACGGGGGTGCCATTGCACGAATAGACCTTGATGTGCTCCTCGTCGCGACGCAGCGTGAGGTAGAGGGGGTCATACATTGTTATGGCGTGGGCCTTGCCCGATTGTGTGTTGTCGGGGGCAATGGCAATCACATCTCCAAACTGCGCTGCACACTCCACGATGGCATTGAAACCCTTGGCGCGGTAGCCGTCGTCGTTGCTGATGAATATAACGGGTCGTTTCATTCTCTCTGTTGTTTTCCTGATTTACTTCACAAAGATAGGACAGTAAAGCCAAAAATCAAAACCGACACCACTACCAACCACCACCGAGTGCCTTATAAAGTGTCACATAGGCGGTGAGTTGCTCGGCGAGGAGCTGTATGTAGTTCAGCTGTGCGGAGTAGAGGTCATACTCGGCATCCACATAGTTGAAGTAGCTCACCATACCTTCCGCTTGCAGGGCGGCGGTCATCCGCTGCACCTTGGCGTCGGCTTCGAGCAGGCGGAGGTTTTCGGCCACCTGGTGGTTGTAGGTATCAATTGCCACGAGGGAGCTCTCCACATCAGCCAAGGCCTGAAGGATTGTCTGGCGATAGTTGAGCGAAGCCTGGCGCCAATTCTCCACCGCCACCTCCTCGTCGCTACGGAGCTTTCCAAAGTGCAGGAGCGGCTGTGTGAGGCCCACCGAGGCGAGCCAATAGAGCGGATTGTGGGCCGTGAGCCCTTTGAGGGAGTAGGCCAACACTCCACCCTCGGCCGTGAGGGCAAAGGAGGGGAGCCTGCGGGCGTGGGCAACCTTTGTCTGTGCAGCGGCCGCCTCCACATTGTAGAACGCCTCCATAACATCGGGCCTACGCTCCAAGAGCGAGCTTGGCAGACCTGCCGCCACACTCACGGGGAGTGGCGCTGAGGTTAGGTGTCCACAGTAGAGCCCATCGAGGTTGGCCGTACGGGAGTGGACACACTCGGTGGTGTGCTGCGGCAGGGGCAAGAGTTCGGTGGTGGTGCCAAGCAACGTGCAGAGAGCAATGTTGGCCTGCAACTTGGCCCGGCGGTAGGACTGAATGTCGGCGGCAATGGTGGCCGTGAGCGCGCGAGCCTGCTGGCGATCGGAGCCCGATGCGAAGCCATAGTGGTAGAGCGAGTCAACCTTTGCCTGCGACTCCTCGCGCAGAGCCAAACTACGGCGACATATCTCCTCACTACGGGCATACTGCAACCACTCGAAATAGGCCTGCGCCACCTCGGCTTGCAGGGCGAGCATTGTGGCTCGGTAGCCCCACTCTGAGGCAAGCAACTCGGCGCGGGCAGCCTCGGTGGCACCACTAATTCCGCCAAAGAGGTTGACCTCCCACGATACGGAAGGCAGGATGCTGTACTGCTGCCCGATGGACTTGCGCCCGTTGGAGCCCTCCTCGTAGGTTGCTTGTGCTCCGAGCCCGAGGTCGAGCGAGGGTAACAGCGAAGCCCTTGTGGCGGTGAGTGTGGAGCGTGCTTGAAGCAGTTTGGAGGCTGCTACTCTCACGTCGGTGTTGTTCTCCACAGCGAGCTCCATCAATCGGTTGAGTGTGGTGTCGCCAAAGATCTCCCACCACCCCACGCCCACAACAATCGTGGTGTCGCCCCGCTGGGCAAAGATATACTCGTCGGGGGTGATAACAGGCTCAATTACCGGGGGAGTAACTGCACACCCCACGGCCAAGATGGCCACCGCCGACAATAACATATTTACAAAGGTGCGTTTCATAACTTTGAGGATTGTTTGATTTTTTCACGGCGTTTCTCGAACTTGGCCACAAGGCCCACAAAGTAGTAGAGCGAGGGGTAGACAAATATGCCGAGCAGGGTTGCCACCAGCATGCCACCCACCAGCGACACACCCACAATGTTGCGAGCCTCCGAGTAGGCTCCGGAGGCAAACACCAAGGGAAGCACACCAATGATGAACGCAAAGGCCGTCATGAGGATGGGGCGCAGACGCAATTTGGCTGCACCGAGGGCTGCCTCACCAAGGGTGCGTTCCTCCTCAATGAAGATGCGGTCGGCATACTCCACGATGAGGATCGCGTTTTTGGCCGAAATACCGATGAGCATCACCAGCGATATGCGCGCGAAGATGTTGTCGATAAAAATGGGGTTGACAAAGTGGGCCAACCACAAAAAGAGCATTGCTCCAAAGAGCGCCAAAGGCACACCGAGCAGCACACTAATGGGCAAGGACCAACTATTGTAGAGCGCCGCCAAGGCCAGGAATACGAAGATCACCGCTAGGAGGTAGCTATCCAACCCACTGCCCGCATTAGCCTCCTGATAGGACACGCCACTCCATGCCAAGGCCACATCGTCGGGCAGCTCCTTGCCGGCGAGTTTTTCCAGGGCCGACATTGCCGTACCCGTAGACACGCCCACGGCGGGGGTGGCATTGACCGAAATGGCGTCGTAGAGGTTGTATTGCGCGAGGTACTCCACACCCAACGTGTCCCTCAGCGACACAAATTCGCTCACGGGCACGCTCTCGCCACGACCATTGGATACAAAGTAGAATGCCAAGTCGCTCTCCTCGCGTCGATACACCGACTCGGCCTGAATGTAGGTCTGATAGAGTTGACCGAAGCGGTTGAAATTACCAACGTAGGAGCCACCGAGGAAGGTCGAAAGCGTGGTGCGCAACTCTTCGAGCGACACTCCCTGTTGGAGTGCAAGGGCCTCGTTAATTTCCACCCTGCGCTGTGGCACATTGGCGTTGAAGGGGGTACTTACGGAGGATATCTCGGGCAGGGCCTGCGCCTTGTCCATAAAAGCTTTGGTCTGCGACGCGAGGTAGCCCACATCGCCACCACCCCTGTTTTGCAACACAAAAGTAATACCCGACGTAACACCAAGTCCGGGAATGGAAGGGGGCTCGAAGGCATAGAACTCCCCATCGGGCACGCTCTCATAAAGGCTCGCATTGATGCGTGCTGCAATCTCGTCGGCCGAGAGTTTGCGCTTGGCGTAGGGATCGAGTGCCATAAAGGCAACACCCTTGTTGGTCGAGGCCACACCCGAAAGGAGGTCAAAGCCCGCCGTGGTGGCAACATAGTGTACACCCTCAATCTGTTCCATGGTCTTCTGGGCCATTTGCATAGCCTCCTCGGTGCGTTCCACCGACGCCGCCTCGGGCAGACTCACCGACACCATCAGGTATCCTTGGTCCTCGGAGGTGAGGAAACCCGTGGGGAGGGTGTGGAAAAGCCACAGCGTAGCGCCACCCGTGAGCACCACCAAAATCACTGAACGCAGAGAGTGGCGCACCACAATCTCCGAGCGACGGAGGTAGCTATCCGAGGTGCGGTCGAACCAGCGGTTGAAGGCTCCATAGAGTCCCTTGGTTGCTCTGGGCTTGTTGCGCAGTAGCAGGCTACACAGCGCAGGCGAAAGGGTGAGTGCGTTGAAGGCTGAGATGACCACCGAGGTGGAAATACCAATGGCAAACTGCTGAAAAAGTTTGCCCGTGATACCCTCCGCAATGGCCGCAGGAACGAACACTGCGAGCAGGACCACGGTAGTGGCAATGATGGGTGAAGCAACCTTCTTCATCGCCTGAATTGTGGCGTGGCGTGGCGAAAGGCCCTCTTCGATTCCCACCTGCGCCGCCTCCACCACCACAATGGCGTCGTCCACCACAAGGCCAATGGCCAGCACCAAGCCCAGTAGGGAGATGATGTTGATGGAGAAACCCAGCAGGGGGAAGACCGCAAAGGCGCCAATGATAGACACCGGCACGGCCACCAAAGGTATAATCATGGCTCGGGCGTCCTGCAAGAATATGAAGATAACAACAACGACCAGCAGAAGCGTGAAGAGCATGGTGAGGAAAATCTCCTTCACACCCTCCTCAATGGTCTCTGTGGCGTCCACAACCGTGGCGGTAGAGATACCCTCGGGGAACTTCTCTTCGAGCCTTGCCATTGCCTCCTTCACGCTGCGCCCCACCTCCATGGCATTACTGCCAGGGGTTTGATAGACCACCACAAGCGCCGCAGGGTCGCCCTCAAAGTCGGATACAACGCCATAGTTTTGGCACCCAAGCTCCACTCGGGCAATGTCGCCCAGGCGAAGTGTTTGCCCATTAGGAAGTTCCTTTATAATAATGTTCTCATAGTCGGAGGGAGCATCGAGCGCCGGGGGTGTGGTCACCGTGTAGGTAAAATCGACGCTCTGGGCCAGGGGCTCTGCACCCAGCTTGCCCGCTGCAAAGACCGTAGCTTGCGACTCGATAGCCGAGGCAATGTCGTTCACACTCACCTCAAAGAGGCCCATGCGCTCCGGATTGACCCACACCCTCATGGCATATTTACCCACACCCATCACCTGAACCTTACCCACGCCGTCGATTTTGAGCAACTCGTTACGAAGGTTGATGTAGGCATAGTTGGACAGGAAAGGGCCGCTATAACGCCCATCGGAATAGAGCGAGTAGACCAAAAGGAAGCCCGTTTGGGACTTCTGGGTGGTGACGCCCTGCTGGGCAACCTCGGCAGGGAGAAGCGAGGTGGCGGAGGCCACTCGGTTTTGCACAAAGACCTCATTGAGATCGGGGTTGGAGCCAATGTCAAAGAGTATTTGGAGGCTCATGGAGCCGTCATTAGCTGATGTGGTCTGCATGTAGAGCATTTGACTCACACCCATCACATTCTCGGCAATGGGAGTGGCCACGGCGTCGTTCACGGCCTCGGCGTCGGCACCCACATAGGAGGCGTCCACCTCCACCACTGGCGGAGTGATATCGGGGTACTGCTCGATGGGCAAAGTACGTAGGGAGAGCAGACCAAACAGCACAATCACAATGCTTATGACGATGGCAAAGATTGGCCTACGGATGAAGAAATTTTCCATAAGTGAACGCTGGTTTTAGGATTTGAACTGTGTTTTGACGGCCTGACCGGAGCGCAGTTTCTGCGCACCTCCCGTAACGACCACCTCGCCACCCGAAAGTCCGTCCTCAACAATCCACATGTCGCCAAAGGTGGAGCCCAGGGTAACAAGTCGGTAGGTGACCGTGTTGTCCCTACCCACGACCCACACTCCAGCCGTGTCGAGCGTCTGCACCACAGCCCTCTGGGGCACCAAAACAACTCCTTGGGGCGAGCCCACGTTGGCCACCACCGAGGCCGTTTGCCCAATCTTCAACTCGCGCTGTGGATTAGGAAAGGAGGCAACAATAATAATGGTGCCCGTTTGGTCGCCCGCGTTACGCTGAGTGTAGGAATAAACGCCCTTGTAGGGATACTCGCTACCGTCGGCCAAAAAGAGGCGGATGTCGGAGAGCAAATCTTGGTTGTCGTAGGAGGGCACACCCTCACCACCCTCATCCCTCAAACGCAGGTAGCGGGCAAAGGGGATCTGGATGTGGACACAGATTTGCTCGGTGTTGGACACTGTAGCCAGCACCGAGTAGGACGAACCCGGGCCCACCCAGTCGCCCACGGTGGCACCGTTGTCGTCAATAATACCATCGATGGGCGACACCACCGTGGCGTAGCTCAACTCCAAGAGCGAGTTGTCGAGCTGTGCTTGGGCCGACTCCACGCCTGCCTGTGCCGCAGCATAGGAGGCTTTGTATTGGTCGAGCGAGCTCTGCGAGATTGCATCAATGGCAGCCAGTGGCATCGCACGGCGATAGTTGTTGTAGGCCTCGGCAAGGGCAACTTTTGCCGATGCGAGAGCCGAGCGGTTGGATTCCACCGAGAGCCTTACCTCTGCGGCGTCGATGGTGTAGAGCGTCTGCCCCTTGCGCACGGGCATACCTTTGGAGAACTCCTTGGTGAGGAGATAACCCTGCGTGCGGGGCTGGATGGTTGCATCGTAGTTGGAGTAGATGAGGCTCTGGAAGCGCATCGGTTGGACGATAGGCTCGCTGATGGCTTGGGCCACCTCCACAGTGGGAGGTGCCGCGGGGGCCTTCTGCTCGCCACGCTTACCACAGGCCATGGCCACAAGTGCCACGGCCAAAAGTAAAAAGGTTCTTTTCATGGTCATATAACGCTGTTAATTCACGGCTCCCAATGCAAAACACACGCCAAATTGGGGCCCCACAGAGGGCAATAGAAGAAAAGTAGTGCAAAAAATAGCGTGCATTTTTTGAGGGTTAAACACCTGAAATTCCAATACTTAACCATTTTGAAGTTGCGAAAATTAGTAAAAATTTTGATTCTCAATTTTCAATTCTCAATTTTATGTGTACCTTTGCACGCTGAAATGGTAGCGGAATCTCTTATGAGAACAAAGGAGTCCGTAATATTCCCTACCTTAAATTTTTTAACCGGTTATATAAAATGGATAACTTAATCAAAATTGCAGAAGAGGCTATGTGGGCTCAGAAAGAGGTTCCCGCATTCAAGGCCGGCGACACCATTACCGTATCGTACAAAATCGTCGAGGGTAACAAGGAGCGTGTACAGAGCTTCCGTGGTGTAGTAATTCAGATCAAAGGTCGTGGTGTGACCAAAATGTTCACCATCCGTAAGATTTCGAACGGTGTAGGTGTAGAGCGTATCTTCCCCCTCTACTCGCCCCACATCGAGTCGATCGAGGTTAACAAGATTGGTGTTGTACGTCGTGCACGTATCTACTACTTGCGTGACCTCACCGGTAAGAAGGCTCGTATCAAAGAGAAACGCTACGTTGCCAAAGAGAAATAGTCTTTCTCTTCTTGCTGGAAAGAGCAAAAAAAAGGAACCCAGACGTGGGTTCCTTTTTTTTGTGCCAATAAAGTTGGTGGATCAAACCTCCACCTTCCAAAGTCCGTGGAGGTTACAGTATTCATAGACGGCCTTCACCTGCTCGCCACACACGCACACCTCGGCCGAGGGCTCTTTGGTGAGTTTGATGAGCTTGCCGTTGCCACCCACAAACTCAACATAGATGAAGGCAATGTGGTGTTCGGGGGTCATTGGGTGAGGCACACTACCCACCTGGATGAAAATCTTGCAGTCGTCGAGCTTCTCCACTGTGGGGAGGTGTTTTTCCACACTTGCCTCCACGGTATTGGCCAACAACTCCTCCATTTTTTCGCCACAACAGAAGGGCACAACGCCCGAATCTACGGCCTTGATAACAACATTGCCGCACTTGCTACATTTGTAGAATTTCATAGTCGTTAAGGTATTTGGTTATCTTTGAGTGATGTCGCCACCACCCATACAAAGACAATACCACAACGACCAAAAGTCGGGAAGGAATTTTTAGCTAACGAATTTTGCGCAGGCGGAGGCCCATAACGCCCCAGAAGGCCTCGCCAAAGATGGAGCCACTCATCTTGCTGGTGCCCGCCGTGCGATCACGGAAGATAATCGAGTGCTCCTTGATACGGAAACCCAACTTCCAAGCCGTGTACTTCATCTCAATCTGGAAACCATAGCCCTTCATTCGCACCTCGTCGAGGTTGATGGTGCGCAACACCTCCGCACGGTAGCCCACAAAACCTGCCGTGGCATCCTTCACAGGCATACGGGTAACCACCTTAACATAGCGGGAAGCACAATAGGAGAGCAGCAGACGGCGCATTGGCCAGTCGACCACGTTCACACCCTTCACATACCTCGAACCGATGGCAACGTCAGCCTCACCGCCCTCAATCAGCGCAGCGAGATGGAGCAAGTCTGATGGATTGTGCGAGAAGTCGCAGTCCATCTCAAAGACCGCCTCGTAGCCCCTTTCGAGCGCCCAGCGGAAACCGGCAATATAGGCCGTACCGAGTCCGAGTTTACCCTCTCGTTCAAGCAGGAAAACCCTCTCAGGGGCGGTGGTCATGGCTTGGCGCACGAGGTTAGCAGTGCCGTCGGGAGAGCCGTCGTCCACAACCAACACCGAGAAATCGCCGTCGAGCGAGAGCACCGTAGCCAGCATTGCCTCCACGTTTTCGCTCTCGTTATAAGTGGGTATGATTACGAGTTTACGCATTTGTCTGATGGATATTGCACAAATTTAGTTATTTTTGCGGAAAATACTCACGTTTCGTGCCCAAAACATTAAATTTAACACTCGCACCCAAGCAGGCCGCCTCCACCGAGGGGTGGCTCGCAATCGCTGTGCGCACACTTGGCATACGCCGAGAGCAGGTAGCCCTCGCCAGGGTTGTCAAACGCTCGGTGGATGCCCGTCACCAAACCCCCAAGGTGCTCCTTACCGTTGAAATCTTCGTCGATGGCGAACAGCAACCCGAAGAAATACACTTCGACTACCCCGACGTAAGCGGACAGACGGAGGTTGTTATTGTGGGCGGAGGTCCCGCAGGCCTCTTTGCCGCACTGCGCCTCATTGAGCTTGGGCTCAAACCCATCCTTTTGGAGCGAGGACGCAATGTGACCGACCGCCGTAGGGACATTACCCAGATTCACCGCGGCACCAAGGTGGATGCCGAGTCCAACTACGCATTTGGCGAGGGTGGCGCAGGCACGTTCAGTGATGGTAAACTCTTCACCCGCTCCAAGAAGCGTGGCGACTACAACCGAGCACTCCAAACCCTTGTGTTCCACGGAGCCTCGCCCGAAATTCTCTATGAGGCCCACCCCCACATCGGCACCGACCGCCTGCCCAAAATTATTGAGCAGGTGAGGAAAACCATCATTGCCGCAGGAGGTGAGATTCACTTCGAGCGCAAGGTTACCGACGTGGAGATTCGCAACGGCAGGGCCGTGGGCGTGTGGTGTGGCGAGGAACTTATTGAAGGTGCCGCCGTGGTGCTTGCCACGGGTCACTCGGCCGACGACATATACGAAATGTTGCACCGCAAGGGCGTAAGGCTCGAAGCCAAAGCGTGGGCTATGGGCGTGAGGGTGGAGCACCCACAGGAGCTCATCGACCGCATACAATACCACTCGAGCGATATGAGGGAGTGGTTGCCCGCAGCTGCCTACACTCTCACCTCGCAGGTAAACGGAAGAGGTGTATATTCGTTCTGTATGTGCCCTGGTGGTGTGATTGTTCCCGCAATGACCAACTTTGAGGAGTGCGTGGTGAACGGTATGAGTGCCTCGGCGAGGTCTTCCCGCTGGGCCAATGCAGGCATCGTTACGGAGGTTAGGCCCGACGACTTTGCCTATCTCCACGAAGAGTGGGGTGTATTGGCAGGACTTAAATTCCGCCAGCAGGTGGAGCGCCACGCCGCCTCGTTGGTGGGTGGTGGAGGTACCGCCCCCGCACAGAGGTTGGCCGATTTTGTGGCCCGTCGCAACTCCATCGACCTACCCCGCACCTCGTATCTCCCCAAAGCGGAGGTGTGCTGTGGCGACGAGTGGCTGCCCACATTTATGGCCGAGTCACTACGTGGTGGTTTCCAGGATTTTGGCCGCAAGATGAGAGGATTTGTCACCAATCAGGCGCAGATTATCGGCGTGGAGTCGCGCACATCAACCCCTGTGCGCATACCGAGGGATAAGGAGAGCCTTGCCCACCCCGAAATCGTGGGCCTCTACCCCACGGGCGAGGGCGCAGGCTACGCAGGAGGTATCATCTCGGCAGCCCTGGACGGCACACGCATCGCCGAAGCCGTGAGGGAATTCGTGAAGAAATAAAAATGTAGTGTAAGATATGCAACCCGAAATTATCAGCAAATACTTCACTCTCACCGAGGAGCAGCAGCGCAGGTTTGATGCGCTGGGTAGGCTCTACGAGGAGTGGAATGCCAAAATCAACGTGGTGTCCCGCAAGGACATCGACGAGCTCTATGTGCGCCACGTGCTCCACTCGTTGGCCATCGCCAAGGTGTGCACCTTCGAGGCAGGAGCCAAGGTGTGTGACATTGGCTGCGGAGGTGGTTTCCCCACCATTCCCCTAGCCATCCTCTTCCCCGAGGTGGAGTTCACCGCCGTGGACAGCATCGGCAAGAAAATCACCGTAGTGAGGGAGGTGGCCTCGGCTCTGGGGCTCACCAATGTCACCCCCATCAATGCCCGCATCGAGGCCGTGAAGGGTGAGTTCGACTATGTGGTGAGCCGCGCCGTGACCGATATGAAGACCCTCAAAGGTTGGGCCCTTCCGAAGTTGCGCACTGGCCAGCGCGGAAGCCTACCCAACGGAATGTTGGTATTGAAGGGCGGCGACCTGGCCGAGGAGCTTGCAGCGGCCCGTATGCGCTGTGATATCCACCGAATCAGCGACCTTTTTGAGGAGGAATTTTTTGATACAAAACAAGTTATTTACGCAAGAAAATAAGTTTTCTGCGAAAAAATTGAGAATTGAGAATTGAGAATTGAGAATTTTTAGTGTGAGTTGAATTTCAACGCAATGCATTAACAATCAACAACTTAACCACAACACTCACCTCAATACCTCATATATAAAGAGGAAAAAAGTAAAATAATTTTCAACTCTCAATTTTCAATTCTCAATTTAATGTGTATCTTTGCAGTCCGAAAATTGGACAAAACCGATTAGTAGAAAAACCGATAAACAATAAATAGCGCTATGAAAAGGACTTATCAACCTTCCAAGAGGAAAAGAATCAACAAGCACGGTTTCCGCGCTCGTATGGCTACCGTAAACGGCCGCAAGGTCTTGGCAGCTCGTCGCGCAAAAGGCCGTAAGAAACTCACCGTTTCGGACGAGTTGCGCAACAAATAGTCGAGAGGACTAAGAGTTGATTCGAGAGGGTTTGATGGTGGCAAGGCC
>JAFYRC010000294.1 GCA_017547065.1 Tidjanibacter sp. | reverse complement strand
TTTCTTGTGCGCCTTGCATTCGCCGCGCTCTCTGCGTTTTTTTGCTCTACCGAACGTAAATAGTTGCACGCCCAAATGTACAAAACGGCCTGAGGCCGCTGCGGACTCGCCTTCTTGTTTAGCACAAAACGGCCTGTGGCCGCTCCCCCTCTAAGTTAGAGGGGGTGGTCGAAGACCGGGGGCGTCTGTTGTTTTCGTTGACCGTCAATCGACTTTTTTGGTCGACCGTCGGACAGACCCCTCCGGCACTGTGTGCCACCTTCCCTAACTTCGGGGAGGAGTGGTCGGAAAGTGTAGAAATCTCGTACAAAAAGTAATAGGGTGAAAATATTTACTAATTACTTACCCTTTCTGCCCTAGGTAAAAAAAGAGGCCGCGACCCGGGTGGGTGCAGCCTCTGTGTGGGGTTAGAGATTGTGCCTATTTGGCAAACTTATCTTTGTGTTTTTCAAGCTGTTTCTTGATTGCATCGATTGCTCCGTCCACCGCTTCCTCAAACGATTTGCTCTGGTGTTCGGCAACGATTACTTCTGTCGGAACGTCAAGTTTGATGGTGGCCACTTTGTTACCTTGTTCGGGGTCTTTGTCGAGTTTTAGAATCACCTCGGCACCGGATACTCGGTCAACAAAACGCTCCAACTTATTCACCTTGCTTTCAATAAATTCGATCAACTTCTTGTCGGCATCGAATTTCACGGATTGAATCTTTACGTTCATACCTAAATCCTCCTAATTGGTTAATTTATGTTTGTGCTATCGGGCAACCGATAGCGAGTGTTTTCCCCCTACTTTTTCTCCACTCCACGGCCCCTCGGGTGGGCTTGATTGTAGACCTGTCGCAGGTGCGAAATGCCCGTGTGGGTGTAGACTTGGGTGGTCTGCAACGAGGCGTGTCCCAGCAGTTCCTGTATCTCCCTCAGGTCGGCTCCTTTGTTGAGCAACATCGTGGCGAAGGTGTGTCGCAAAACGTGTGGGCTGTGCTTGCCTGTCACTCCTGCTTCGGCTAACTCTCGTTGCACGGTGCGCTCGATTTGGAAACGGCTCATGGGCCTCACAACTTCCTGTCCGTTTGCATCTCGTTTCGTTGTTAAAAATAGAGCTTTTTCGTGAGAAATGCAAATGTTTTCCCTACAAAAATTTTGCCTACATTGCAGGTACTCATTCACTCGTGGGCGCAACTTGTTCACAATGGGGATGATGCGCTCCTTGCTGCCCTTACCGAACACTTTGAGCTGCACTAGGTCGGACGACAGACTCTCGGTGGTCAGCCCCGTGATTTCGGAGAGCCTCATGCCTGTGGCATAGAGAAGTACCACAATCATTGCATCCCTGAACGAGAGGTAGCCCTCGGCAGGGGAGAGGCGCAACCAAAGGTTGCCAACAATCTCCTCGATGTTGGTCGCCTGTATGTAGCTTGGCAACTTGGCGGGCTCTTTGAGTCGGAATGTTTCGCCCAATGGGTTTTTGTCGATAACCCCCTTTTCGTTCATCCACCTAAACCACGCCTTCACGGCCGAGATCTTGGCATTCACGGAGGTGGCACTCAGGGGCACAGACTTGGGCCTTTGGGCACCCTCCGAACTCTGCGTACCCTTCTTTTTTCCACCCTTGGAAATGTTTGCAATCCAACCACTTAGGTCGTCGCGACCCACGAGCGTGGGGTCGAACTTTTCGGGCGTGGAGCCACACCAGTTGACAAACTCACGGCAGTCGCGCAGATAGTTGTGCACGGTGCCGGGGGCGAGTCGCTTCTCGTAGGTGATGTATTGCTCAAAGAGTTCCAAGTAGTTCTTCATATCCCAAAGATAGGAAATTAAAATGGAAAATGGAAAATGGAAAATGGAAAATGGAAAATTTGTCGACAGCCGACCGATAAAGCTGTTAGCTATTAGCCATTAGCTGTTAGCTTTTTAGGGAAGTTAGAGAATTTAGTGAGGATGGGGATAAGGTGCCTGCAATTCCCTAAATTCTCTTTCTGCCCTTTCTGCCCTTCCTTACAATTTGCAACCAAGTCGTTTGGAAATCTCTTGCAAAATTTGCATAATTCGCCTTGTTTTATTATCTTGCAACCGACGCAATGTTTAACCATTAAAACAAAAGGCAATGAAACGAAAACTATGTTTTTTGTTCGCTCTGCCGTTAATGTTTGCGGCGTGCGAAAACGTGCTTCCTGTAGAGGAAGTAGATCTCTCATCGATGGTTGCGGAGTTTACAACCCCTGCCACTACAATCACTTTTGAAGGCCACGTGGTCGATGTTGACTACTTTGTTTCGGCCGAAGATCTTGAAACCTATCTTGAGTTCCAACCCAATAGCCCCGATGGACTAAAACGTCCTGTCAAAAGCGTTGAGGCCAAAGGCCCCAACGCAGATGTAACCCTTATGTATGTTGTAAACTACGATGAGGGTTGGGAGATACTGTCGGCCGATAAGAGAGCACAACCGGTATTGGCATTTTCGGATGGTGGTGAGTTTTCGTTTGAGACGGCCAACCCGGGCGAAAAGGTGTGGCTCGAAGGTTTGGCTTGCGATGTGCTGAATCTGCGCACGGCGGATAAAGCACTGCAAAGCCGAGCAGCGGAGAACAATCCGAATGTTGGTTTTTGGCGTGGCTTGGAGCTGCGCAAGAAGATGATGGAGGAGGAGTTGGAAATGATGACGCGCTGGGAGCTTCCCGATAGCTTGCCGTTAACACCTCGTCCAGATAGGCCTATTACTCCACTTCCCGAAGGTGGGCATTATGAGGTGACGTTTACAGAAACACAATATGTATACGATTCAGAGATAGGTCATCTTGTGGCTACTGCTTGGGATCAAAATGATCCGTGGAATGTAATGTGCCCAACGTATAATGATGGTGCGGGTCACGTGCTGGGTGGTTGTGTTGCAGTTGCAATTGCGCAAATATTATACAATCTTCATTATAGGTTAGGGGTGCCGATTGCTATTCCTGCTAATGCAAGTTGGTATGGTGATTACGATGATAATCCAGAATTTTATTTAGGGCCAATGAATGAAGCAGCTTGGCAGTATGTAGCGCAGGATGATGAAGACTATGGAAAATCAACGGCCATTGCATCTGCATTAATTGCTCATGTAGGATATTTAGTAAACATGGATTATGGAATAGATGAATCAGGGGCTTATGATACTGATGTTCCAGATGCTTTTGAATTTTATGGTTTTAACTGTGAAGTTGAAAGTTTTTCTGCATCTGCAGTGGCAAATTGTTTGAGAGATAGCATTCCCGTGTATGCAAGTGCACGCAGAATAAAGAATCAGGCAACAGGAGAAACAAGTGGTCATGCCTTCATTATTGATGGTTGCCAAGATTACAAGGTGCAATATGTTGACTATTATGAGTGGGTGTGGGATGTTCCGCAAGACCCCGATGGACCTCAAACTAGAGTTCCTGGTTACACAAGAACGAGGACTACCAATATGGTTTTTTGTCAATATATCTGTATGAATTGGGGGTGGGGGAATGACTATGATTATGACTCCGAAGCTGATGGAACTCCTATATGGTATGCCGTGTCGGGTGACTGGAATCCGACAGAAGAGCGCAACTACAATATCAGTCGAAAGGCTATCACGGAATATACCCCATTATAGGGTGTGAAATTTAACATAATAATCAGTGAACTATGAAACGTATTATATTTATGAGCATGGCCGTAATGTTGATGATGACGGCATGTGATGCCATTTCTGATGAT
>JAFYRC010000293.1 GCA_017547065.1 Tidjanibacter sp. | reverse complement strand
GTTAGACCTTTGACGTTTGAGGTTAGACGTTTGAGGTTAGACGTTAGACGTTAGACGTTAGACAAAAAAAGACCCGCACGTTTGTGCGGGTCTTTTCTTTTATAATCAAATGCTTGATTAGTCGCAAAGCGATACACGGTTGAAACCGAGAATCTTAACCTCTGCATCAGCAGCTTTGAGAACCTCCTTAACGGAAGTCTTGCCATCGCCCATCTGGTAAGCCTGCTCCTCCAAGGTCTGCTCCTTGAAGAACTTAGCCAAACGACCCTTAGCAATGTTCTCAACCATCTGTGCGGGAAGGTTTGCAGCCTTCTCAGCCGACACGGTCTTGATGATCTCGCGAGCCTGCTCTGCCTGCTCTGCGGTGATCCAACCCTTCGACTGGTTCGACTCGATGTGGTCCTCGCTATCAACGTGTGCGGGGTTGATACCAGCTTTCGAAAGAGCAGCATCAACTGCCTTCTGTACCAACTCGTCTTTGGTCTTCTGGGTAGCAGCGCTGAGCTCCTCGTCGATAACCGACTGGGGAACAGCGTCAGCCGAAACAGCAACGGGGTTCATCGAAACGATCTGCATTGCGATACCCTTTGCGATCTCGTCGCTAACCTCTTTGTTGAAGCCAACGATTGCACCAAGTTTCTTGTTGAAGTGAACATACTGAGCGCAGTAGGGAGCCTCTACACAGTAGTAGTAGGGAATCTCTACCTTCTCGCCAGTCTGACCGGTCTTCTCGGTAACGAGGTCGGCAACGGTGCGGCCATCAGCGGTGGGGCAAGCCAACAGAGCCTCCAAGTCAGCAGCGCCGTTTGCAACAGCGATCTCTGCGATGGTCTCTGCGGTTGCACCAAACGACTCAACCTGTGCAACGAAGTCGGTCTCGCAAGCAAGGCACAAGATGTATGCCTTACCCTCAACAACCTTTGCTACAACAACACCCTCAGTAGCGGTGCGGTCTGCACGTTTGCTTGCAACGAGTTTACCTTTTTCACGGATAATCTGAACGGCACGGTTCATATCGCCAGCAGCCTCCTCAAGAGCCTTCTTGCAATCCATCATACCGGCCTGAGTCATATCACGGAGTTTTTTGATATCGGCAAGTGTAACAGCCATAGTTTTTCTCTTTGTTTAAAGGTTAAACTTCGTTTGCTTACTCTGCAACCTCAGCTGCGGGAGCCTCCTCTGCGGGGGTCTCAACCTCAACTTTTACGGTCTTGCGAGTGCGGGGTTTCTTCTCAACCTCCTTGGGAGCCTCCTCGGCCTCTTTCTCTTTCTCAATGCGACGCTCCTCCAAGCCTTCGTTGATAGCAGCACACATTGCGTCGAGAACTACACCGATACTCTTTGCCTGGTCGTCGTTTGCAGGGATTACGTAGTCAATGTCTGTGGGATCACAGCAAGTATCAACCATTGCAAACACGGGAATGTTGAGGCGTTTTGCCTCACGAACAGCATTGAACTCCTTCTGTACGTCCACTACAAACAAAGCTGCGGGCAGACGAGTAAGGTCGGCGATAGAACCGAGGTTTTTCTCCAATTTAGCCCTCTGACGAGAGATCTGGAGCTTCTCACGTTTGGAGAAGTTGTCATAAGTACCATCGGCGCTCATTTTGTCGATGGTTGCCATCTTCTTGATAGCCTTACGTATGGTGGGGAAGTTAGTGAGCATACCACCGGGCCAGCGCTCGGTAACGTAGGGCATGCCAACTGCTTGCACCTTCTCAGCAACAATATCTTTTGCCTGTTTCTTGGTTGCAACGAAGAGGATCCTGCGACCGCTCTTTGCAATCTGTTTGATGGCTGCTGCTGCCTCATCGATTTTTACCACAGTCTTGTGGAGATCGATGATATGGATTCCGCCTTTCTCCATAAAGATATATGGAGCCATTTTAGGATTCCATTTCCTTTTGAGGTGGCCAAAGTGTACGCCAGCCTCCAATAATTGATTAAAATCTGTACGTGCCATTTCTAATCGTAAAGGTTTTTTCTTTCTTTTTTCTTAAAAAAATCTCTCTTTGTTAACCGCACGGTAGCATCCCCTGGGGACGGTCCGCTCGGTTTTCCGCGAAAGGGCAATTTCTCAGTAGCACTCCCCTATGCTGACACAGGACTTGTTCTTCCCACTTTCTTCTTTATGCCGCCATTAGTATTTGCTCTTCAGGCTGCCGTGGGAGCCCTATGCAGCACACATTGGCGGAGTGGTCTGAAAAATTTGTAAACCTCTTTCGTGCAGTTCTTTTGGTGCAGAACGGAGAAAATTAACGTTTGCTGAACTGGAATTTACGGCGAGCACCGGGCTGACCGGGTTTCTTACGCTCAACCTCACGAGCATCACGAGTGAGGAAACCGTTCTTCTTCAAAATCGAACGATTCTCTGCATCGATCTCGCACAATGCACGCGAAATACCCATACGGGCTGCCTCTGCCTGACCGTGGATGCCACCACCATCGAGGTTGATGTTGATGTCATAGTTCTCCAACTGGTTGAGAACAATCAGGGGCTGTTTTACCACGAACTGGAAAATATCCAGGGGGAAGTAAACCTCCAGAGGTTTTTTGTTGATGGTAATGGTACCGTTACCGGGCTTAACGTAAACGCGAGCAACTGCTGCTTTTCGGCGTCCTATAGTGTTTACAACTTCCATAGTTTAGTTTCGCTTGGTTTACTTAATCTCGTTGAGTTTAATTTCCTTGGGGCACTGTGCTGCGTGATTGTGCTCTGCGCCAGCATATACCTTCAAGTTTTTCAAAATAGCAACACCGAGGCGTGTTTTAGGCAACATACCTTTAACGGCGTTCATAACAAGGAACTCAGGCTTGTTGATCAAGCGCTCTGCAGGAGTTGCGAAACGCTGACCACCGGGGTAGCCTGTGTGGTGTACATAGACCTTATCGGTCATCTTCTTACCCGTCAACCTCACCTTGTCAGCGTTGATAACGATAACATAGTCACCGCAATCTACGTGAGGAGTGAAGTCGGGTTTGTTTTTGCCTCGTAAGATTTTCGCAACCTGTGAGGCAAGTCGTCCGAGCACCTGGCCCTCTGCGTCGATAACATACCACTGTTTGTTAACAGTTGCAGCGTTGGCCGAGATGGTTTTGTAACTCAAAGAATCCACTTCTTCTGTACTTTTTAAATGGTTAATACTTGAAAATTAAATAGTTGTAATCCCAACCCATAAAATATGGGCCTGCAAAGATACGAATAATTTTGAGAATTAAAAATTGAGGCCTTAATTTTTTCTAAAAAAAACGCACTTCCCCTCTCACCGTGGAGTGCGCCTTTTTGCCTCGTTAGTTGCTCGGCGCGAGCAGTTTTGCATAGCGCTCCGGGTTGAGCAGAATGTTCATCGCCTCGTTGAAGCACTCGTCGATGTGGGTGTTGACCACTCGGAGGTGACCCTCGGTACCCCACAGGTTGATTGCAACGGCGCATTTGATATAATAGGCCAACAGTTCCCTGCTGTCGTCCATACTCTCCTCCACGGGTTCCACGCCGCTCGCAATACCCCTCTCTACCACGGCCTCAACCATTCCCTCAGGCACGTTCCACTCCTTCACGAAGGTGTCCAACGTGGGATATGCCTCCAAAATCTCGTCGAGGTTGTCGATGAAATACTCGTTTGCCACATCGGCAACCACCCACCCGCGTTGTAGAAGGTTTGCGAAGGTGTAGTTTTTTGTCGTGTCGACATCCACATAGACATCGGGGGTAATACCACCGCCACCCAACACCGTGCGTCCTGCATTAAGGGTCTTAAACTTGGGGGCCACCACCGCCAGCGAGTCACGATAGTAGCGGTCGGTCATTCGCTTGGCGTGGTCAAAGTAGTACTCCTTGCTCTTACCCTTCTCGAAGGGGCGCTGAATGCAGCGTCCGCTGGGGGTGTAGTAGTGACTTGTGGTAATGCGCAGTGCCGAGCCGTCGTCCAGCACCACCTGTTTCTGTACCAGTCCCTTACCGAACGATTGACGGCCAACCACAACGGCGCGGTCGTAGTCTTGAAGGGCTCCGCTCACCAGCTCGCTAGCCGAGGCGGAGTGTTCGTCGATAAGCACCACGAGGGGCCCCGCGGTGTAGGTGCCTTTACCTTTGGAGTAGTGATTATAGCTCTTCTCGGTGCGTCCCTTGGTGGTTGTCACAAGGCTCTTATTGGGCAGGAAAAAACCCGCCATTTCGATACCCTGCGTAAGCAAGCCACCGCCATTACCCCTCAGGTCGAGGATTAATCCACCACTGATATTACCCAAACTTTTGTAGGCCTTGCGGAACTCCTCCATGGTGTTTTCGGCAAAGCGATTGACCTTGATGTAGCATATATTATATAAGGTATAGGCAGCATCCACCGTGGAGATGGGAATTTCGCCACGCACAAGGCTCACATCCTCGGGCTCACTTTTGCCACGCTTAACGACCGAAAGTGTGAGCGGCGTACCCACCTTACCCCTCACCATTGAGGTGAGCGAGTCGCGATCTATGCCCTTAGTGGGGGTGCCATTGATACTCACAACCCTATCGCCCCTACACAAAGACGCCTTTGCGGCAGGCGAACCCGGCACCACATCGAGCACACACAGAGTGTCCCTCACGGCGCCGTAGGAAACACCAATGCCACCAAACGCCCCCTCCAGCATTGCCATATCGGCCTTCACCTCCTCGGCAGTGAGGTAGGTTGAGTGGGGGTCTAGTGCGTCGAGAGTGCTTCGTATGGCCTCCTCGATGAGTGCGTCGTTGTCGGGGGTGTCGACATAGAGCGAGTTCAAATAGTAGTAGAACGAGCCGAATTTCTCCAACTCGTTCCTAAAACTCTGCCCCACAGCCGAGCACACGCTCAACCACAGCAGGGCAATTGTTACTACCCACGCTCTACGCATTAGTTTTCGTCTATTTTTTACTCTCGTTGCAACCGCCGGAGGTTGCCCCTACCCTATTTAAGGTAGGAAGCCAACTCGGCGAAGGGAACTTTCACCTGCTCGCCCACCACCATATTCTTCACGGTGGCCACGCCCTCGGTGCGCTCATTCTCGCCCACAATTACAACGTAGGGAATAGCCCTTTTATTGGCATACTCCATCTGTTTTTTCATCTTTGCCGCCTCAGGGTAGATGTCGCTCGACACGCCCTCGGCACGCAGAGCCTTCAACAGACCCATTGCGCAAGCACGCTCCTCGCCACCGAAGTTGATGAAGAGAACCTTTGTGGTCATCTGTGCCTCCTCGGGGAACAAGCCCAAGCCGAGCATTACGTCGTAGATGCGGTCGGCACCAAACGAGATACCCACGCCACTGGTGTCGGGCAAACCGAAGATACCGGTCAGGTCGTCGTAGCGACCGCCACCGCAAATGCTACCAATCTGGTAATCCTTGGCCTTAACCTCGAAGATTGCACCCGTGTAGTAGTTCAAGCCACGAGCCAACGAGAGATCCAACTCCACCTCCAGCTCGGTGCCGTAGGTGTCAATCAGACCCATCAACTCCTCCATCTCGGCAACACCTTTGAGGCCCGTCTCACTGGTTGCGAGCACCTCTTTAAGAGTTGCGAGTTTGGCGGTGGTTGTGCCCTCCAACAGAAGGATGGGTTTGAGTTTCTCGATTGCATCCTGCTCGATACCCCTCTCGCGGAGCTCTGCCTCAACGTTCTCCATACCGATCTTATCGAGCTTATCGATAGCTACGGTGATGTCAATCATCTTATCAGCGTGACCGATGGCCTCGGCGATACCGAAGAGGATCTTGCGGTTGTTGATTTTGAGTACCACGTTGATACCCAACTTATTAAACACGCTCTCGACAATCTGTACCAGCTCGGCCTCATACATCAGCGAGCGGCTGCCGATGGCGTCCACGTCACACTGATAGAACTCCCTATAACGGCCCTTCTGGGGACGGTCGGCCCTCCACACGGGCTGTACCTGATAGCGCTTGAAGGGGAAAGCAATCTCGCTCTGGTGCTGCACAACGAATCGTGCGAAGGGTACCGTAAGGTCATAACGGAGTCCCTTCTCACATACCTTGAGGGAAGCTGTTATATCCGTCTTCAGTACCTTCAACACGATATTCATCGTAGTTGATTTTCGAGAAGGCATCTCCCGAATTCAGGATTCTAAAAAGAAGCTTGTCGCCT
>JAFYRC010000292.1 GCA_017547065.1 Tidjanibacter sp. | reverse complement strand
GCTGGGCTGAATACCGCCCAATCCGGGGCCTCCGCGCTGAACGTTAACGATCAGCGAAGGCAGATCTGCGCCTGCGAGATAGGACAAGCCCTCGCTCTTGAGCGCAATTCCGGGGCTGGACGAAGAAGTCATAACCCTCTTACCGCAAGCGGCACCGCCATAGACCATGTTGATTGACGACACCTCACTCTCGGCCTGAACAACCACCATTCCGGTAGTCTCCCAAGGCTTACGCTCCATGAGTGTCTCCATTACCTCGCTCTGGGGGGTAATGGGGTAGCCGAAATAGCCATCGGCTCCGCAACGGATTGCAGCTTCTGCAATAACCTCGTTGCCTTTCATCAGTTTAATCTCTCCCATAGCAACTACTCAAATTTCTGTCGGTAAACTGTGATACAAGTGTCGGGGCAAATGATTGCACAACTTGCACAGCCGGTGCAGTTGTCGGGGTTTGCCATGTGGGCGTAGTGGTAGCCTTTGCCATTAACGGCCGGCGCAATGGCCAGCACATCACACGGACAAGAGGCAACACACACCTCGCAGCCTTTACAGCGCTCGGTGTCAACAACGATTGTTCCCTTGATTTTCGCCATCTCTTTATTGTGTTTGATGTTAATATTATAAAGTATATTCTCTTCTGTTCAATCTTTCGTCCGAACCCTAAAACTCGTGGATTACCACACCGCTGCGCAGTTTGGGCTCAAACCAAGTGGTCTTCGGGGGCATAATGTTGCCGCTGTCGGAGATGTTGATGATCTGCTGCATCGACACGGGGTAGAGCGCAAATGCGACCTTCATCTCGCCACTATCAACCCTCTTCTGTAACTCGCCCAGACCACGGATACCACCCACAAAGTCAATACGTTTATCCCTACGGAGGTCCTTGATGCCCAGTACTTTATCCAATACGAGGTTGGAAAGTACCGTTACGTCCAACACGCCAATGGGGTCGGTGTCATCATAGGTGCCCTCTTTGGCGGTCAGCGAATACCACTTATTATTGAGGTACATTCCGAAGTTGTGCAAGGCATTGGGTTTGTAAATCTCTGTGCCAATCTCTTCAACCTCGAAGTTTTCCTTTACAGCCGCCACAAACTCCTCTTCGCTCAGGCCATTGAGGTCTTTCACGAGGCGGTTGTAGTCAATAATATTGAGCTGCTCGCCCGGGAAAATCACTGCCAAAAACCAGCAATACTCCTCTTTGCCAGTGTGGTTTGGATTTGCCTTCATGCGTTCCTCGCCAACCCTTGCCGCTGCGGCCGTACGGTGGTGTCCGTCAGCTACATACAGCGCGGGAATCTGCTCAAAAATAGCTGTAATATTAGCAATATCCTCGTCGCTATCGATAAGCCACATTGTATGTCCAACACCATCCTCGCTCACGAAGTCATACTCGGGCTTCTCCGCCACAATGCGCTCCACAATGGAGTTCATATCCTCCCTCTCGGGGTAGGCGAAGAATACGGGCTCGAGGTTGGCGCTTTGAGCATTGACGTGCCTCATGCGATCCTCCTCCTTGTCGGCCCTGGTAAGCTCGTGTTTCTTGATGCGACCCTCCAAATAGTCCTCAAAGTGACAGCAAGCCACAAGGCCATACTGCCTCTTGCCGTTCATCGTTTGGGCGTAGATATAGTAGCACTCCTTCTTTTCTTTTTGGAGCCACTCTTTCTCTTTCCAAACATTATAATTCTCCACAGCTTTTGCATAAACTGCATCGTCGTGCTCGTCTATCATCGGCTCGAAGTCAATCTCGGGCTTGATGATGTGCAGCAGACTCTTCTCTCCGGCCTCGGCTTTGGCTTCAATGGAATTCAGCACGTCATAGGGGCGCGAAGCTACCTCGTGCGCCAACTCCTGCGGAGGTCGTACTCCGCAAAATGCCTTAATCTTAACCATAAGTGTCAGCCCAGTCTATTTATTGACCTGATACTTGCGGTTGCCGTTTACGAAGAAATCCACAATCTGCACGGCAGCAGCCTTGGCAGCATTGTAGTTGGCCTCGGCGGTCTCGGCACCCTGTTTCTTGGGTGTCGCAAACACACGATTACCACATTTCTCGTTCAGCTCGGCCTGACATGCGGCTGCAATGTCGGTAGCATATTTGAGGTCGCTCCTCTCGCTCAATACAGCCAATAGATCCTCCTCGTTTACAACCTCCTTACGGGCGGTGTTTACGAGAATTGCACCCTTGGGCATGCTCTCCAAGAGGTGGCGATCCACAAATTTCTTATATTTCTCCGTTGCGGGAATGTGCAACGAGATGTAGTCGCAAGTTTTGTAGAGCTCCTCGGCGCTCTCAACCCTGATGACGCCGTTGTTCTCAAAGATGGACAAGTCGGTAATCGAGGGCGAAAGAGCATAAACCTCCATGCCGAGGGCTTTGCCATAGCGGCCAACAATCTGGCCAATGGCGCCATAGCCGTGAATACCCAGCTTCTTACCGTTAATCTCCTTGCCGGTGCCAGGAGTAAAGCAGTTGCGCGACATGTAGATCATCATTCCCAGTGCCAACTCTGCCACAGCATTGGCATTCTGTCCGGGGGTGTTCATTACAACAATACCCCTTTCTGTTGCAGCTGTGCAGTCAACGTTGTCGTAACCTGCGCCAGCCCTTACAACAATCTTCAAATTGGGGGCTGCGGCCATTACCTCGGCGGTGACTTTGTCGCTACGCACGATGAGTGCATTGGCGTCCTTTACTGCCTCCAAAAGCTCGGCTTTGTCGGTATATTTTTCCAGAAGAGCCAGTTCGTATCCTGCCTCTTCAACCACTTTTGCAATGGCCTCTACGGCTGCTTTTGCAAAGGGTTTCTCGGTTGCTACTAAAATTTTCATAGGTTCAATAAGGCCATAAAAGTCCACAGAGCGCTCACGCTTGAACTCATAAGTATATGGTATAATGATGGCCATTCTCTGTGGACTTCTATGTGTGTGTTAGTTCTTAGTTAGGTCTGTTGTAGGTGGAGGAGTCTATGCGTGAAGTTTCTCAAACTCCTGCATGCACTCAACAAGGGCTTTGACGCTCTCCAAGGAGAGGGCGTTGTAGCAGCTTGCACGGAAGCCGCCTACCAAGCGGTGGCCCTTAATACCAACCATGCCTTTCGACTTGGCAAACTCCATAAACTCGCCTGCCAATGCCTCATACTCGGGTTCCATTACCCAGCAGATATTCATCCTCGAACGATCCTCTACAGCGGCGGTACCGCGGAAGAGTTTGTTGCGGTCAATCTCGGCATAGAGAAGTTCTGCCTTCTCGCAGTTGCGACGGTACATCTCCTTCATACCGCCCAAGCCCTTCATCCAACGCAGAGTTTCCATCAACACGTAGATGGGGAACACGGGAGGAGTGTTGAACATCGAGTTGTTTTCGATGTGGTTCTTGGGGTTAACCATGCTGGGTACATTGCGTACCACCTTCTCCAACATATCGTCACGGATAATCACGAAGGTAACGCCCGCAGGAGCGAGGTTTTTCTGTGCACCACCATAGATTACTGCATATTTCGACACGTCCACGGGGTGGCTCAAAATGTCGGAACTCATATCGCAGATGTGGGGAATGGGGGAGTCGATATCGGTGTGGCTCTCGGTACCATAGATGGTGTTATTCATACAGGTGTAGAGATAGTCACAGTCGGTAGGAATGGTGTAGCCCTTGGGGATGGCAGAGAAATTGCTCTCCTCGCCACTTGCGATAACCTCCACCTCGCCAAAGAGTTTAGCCTCCTTGATTGCCTTCTTGGTCCAAACGCCGGTGTTTACATAGGCGGCCTTGGTGCCGAGGAAGTTATAGGGGACGTGGAAGAATTGGGTGCTTGCGCCACCACCAACAAAGTAGATCTGATAGTTGTCGGGGATTTCGAGCAACTCGCGGAAAAGGGCTTTTGCCTCGTCCATCACTGCCTCAAACTCCTTTGTGCGGTGAGAGATGGAGAGCAGCGAAAGTCCGCTACCGTTGAAGTCCAAAATTGCCTGTGCGGCTTTCTCCAAAACTTCCTGTGGAAGGATCGAAGGTCCTGCGTTGAAATTGTGTTTCATAGTGTTTTAGTGTAGTATTTAGGTTGTTTTTTGATTTAAATTTCTGCGTATCAATTACACATTGTAATTAATCTCTCGCAAATATAAAAAAATAATAACACAAATGCAACACCCGTTCCTTTTTTATATAAATTTTCATCTTAACGAAAAAGATGTTATCTTTGTAGGTTGAAACAATACGAGAAAAATGATTAAATCAATGACCGGTTTCGGTAAGGCCGAAATCACCACAGCAGAACGCAAAATTACGGTAGAAACCCGCTCACTCAATGGAAAGCAACTCGACCTGTCGGTCAAGATGCCCGCTCGTTATCGCCAGTTCGAGTATGAGGTGCGCAATAAAGTTGCTAAGGAGCTGCAGCGCGGTAAGGTGGATTTGTTCGTAACACTCGAGAATACCTCGGGCAAGGAGGCTTCGGTGGCAATCAACGAGGCGCTCTTTAAGACCTACTCGGAGCAATTGAGGACTTTGGCTTTTGAGGCCGGTCTGGGCGAGGGTAGTGATGTGCAGGCACAGATTCTCTCGTCGGTGATGCGTATGCCCGACGTTGTGTCGACCGAGGTTGACACCGTGAGCGAAGAGGAAAAGATTGCTCTTTTGCAGGCAGTAGATGAGGCTCTCCATCAGCACAATGAGTTCCGTGAGCACGAGGGTCAGGTGT
>JAFYRC010000291.1 GCA_017547065.1 Tidjanibacter sp. | reverse complement strand
GTGGATGTGGTGGCTGAGAAGGTGGAGAAAATTAACCACCGAATCTCGCCCATTAAGGACGACTACATCAGGGATTTTCTGGCCAATAAGCCACTCAACCTTGTGGCTACGCTCGATGCCCGTAGGGCCTATGCCGAGGCGGAGATGGTGGTGATTGCGGCCCCAACAAACTACGACTCACACCGCAATTTCTTCGACACCCACCACATTGAGGACGTCATTGACCTCGTGTTGGAGGTTAACCCTGAGGCGGTTATGATCATCAAGTCGACCATCCCCGTGGGATACTGCCGTGGTCTGTATGCAAAATATGCAGAGCGCTTCTGCTCGGAGGAAGGGCTCAAAGGCAAGACATTTAAGTTGCTCTTCTCGCCCGAGTTTTTGAGAGAGAGTAAGGCACTCTACGACAATCTCCACCCGTCGCGAATTATCGTTGGTCACCCCAAGGCAGGCGAGTGTGTGGGTGTAGAGTGTGTGGATGCGGGCGCCCTCGAAGTGGCAGCCCACAGGTTTGCCGAGCTGTTGCAGCAGGGTGCCGTTAAGGAGGATATTCCAACCCTCTACATGGGGCTTACCGAGGCCGAAGCGGTGAAACTCTTCGCCAACACTTACCTTGCGTTGCGTGTGAGCTACTTCAACGAGCTGGACACTTACGCCGAGATGAAGGGTCTCGACACCCAGGAGATTATCAACGGCGTCTGCCTGGATCCTCGCATCGGTAGTCACTACAATAACCCCTCCTTTGGTTATGGCGGTTACTGCCTGCCGAAGGACACCAAACAGCTGTTGGCAAACTATGATGATGTGCCACAGAATATGATGAGTGCCATTGTGGAGAGTAACCGCACGAGGAAAGATTTTATTGCAGACCAGGTGCTCGCCAAGGCGGGATATTATGGTTACAGCGAGCAAAATGGCTACGACAAGGCCAAGGAGAGGGAGTGCGTGATTGGCGTCTACCGACTCACTATGAAGGCCGGCTCGGACAACTTCCGCCAGAGTGCCATCCAGGGTGTGATGAAGCGCATCAAGGCCAAAGGCGCAAAGGTGATAATTTTTGAACCTACATTGGAGAATGGCTCCACGTTCTTTGGCTCGGAGGTGGTTAACGATTTGACCGAGTTTAAGGCACGTTCGCAGGCCATCGTTGCCAACCGCTACGATGAGGCTCTGGCCGATGTGATCGAAAAAGTCTACACAAGGGACCTCTTTAAGAGGGACTAACGCAAATATTCGACTGCGAAAACCAAACGGAAAACACGAAGAAAATGAAGATACTTTGGCTCTCCAACTGTGAACTTACTGTCCAGCCGACCAAAACCACGGGCTCGTGGTTGCAGGCGATGTCGGCAGCGCTGGTCGAGAGAGGAGATGTGGAGTTGTGCAACATCACAATCGGTAGGGTTAAGAGCATTACCCGCAGGGATTGTGGTAGCATCAAACAGTGGATTGTGCCACGCCGACACCTCAAAGACGGACTCCCGCCGATGAGTGTTGTGAACGGAGTCGTGGAGCTTGTTGGCGAGATTAATCCCGACTTGGTACACATCTGGGGTGTGGAGCTCTACTGGGGCCTGCTCTCGGCAAGGGGCTACATCAAACACAACACACTGCTCGAAATACAGGGCCTGCGACACACATGTGCCGAGGTGTGGTATGGTGGGTTGAGCATCCGTGAAAGGGTCGAAAGCGTACAGCTCAAAGAGGTTTTCCGTGCCAAGAAGCGCATCGACACCAAGCAGCGCAGGGAGAAAAAATGGGGACGATATGAGAAGGAGATTATCGCAGCCCACCGCTACATCTCCGTACCATCGGAGTGGGCGAGGGCAACAATCGCTCCGTTGTGTGGTCCGGGAACTGTGGTTATGGACAGCCGTATGGCCGTAAGGCGAGAGTTTTTTGAGGCCGCTCCCTGGAAGCGACCCTCGTTGAAGGATGGTGTGGAGTTGCTGGTGATGTCGTCGGCCCCAATCCCCTACAAGGGTGTGCACGTTGTGCTGAAAGCACTCGCAGTGGTAAAGCAATACAACCCCAATGTAAGGTTGACCATCGTGGGCGACTACGAGCAGAACAAAAAGAAGTGGTCGAAGAGTGGCTACCTTCTGCACTTGGAGCGACAAATCCGAAGGCTCGGTTTGCAGGAGAATATTGCTCTGCCCGGAGCCTTGTCGGCCGAGGAGTTGGTGGAGCAGATGCAGAAAACCCACGTTATGATTCACTCCTCCTTTGTGGAGTCCTACTCGTTGGCTCTGGCCGAGTCGATGGTGGTGGGAGTGCCGAGTGTGGTGGCTTGGTCGGGAGCAATGCCCGAACTGGCACAAGACGGCAAGGAGGCTCTCTTCTACTCGCCTACCGACTATCGCCGATGTGCGTGGCTGGTGTGTCGACTCGTGGATAACGTAGAGCTGGCAGAGAGTGTGTCGTCGCAGGCTCGCAAGAGGGGCCTCGAACGTAATACAACATCCTCGGTGGTGGAGCACCAAGTGGAGTGCTACCGCCGTGTGATTGACGAATATGCAGCATCCTAACCCAAGGATGCAACCCAAACGATAGAATGATAGAAATCAAGAGCAAGCAGGAGTGCTGCGGTTGCGGCGCCTGTGTGCAGGTGTGCCCCAAGCAATGCATCACAATGCAGACCGACACGGAGGGTTTTGCCTATCCCCGTGTGGATGGCTCGCAGTGTGTCGACTGCGGAGCCTGCCAGAGGGTGTGCCCAATGCTCAATCCCAAAGCCCCCACACTTCCCCAAGTGGCCTATGCCACCAAGAATAGGAACGAGGAGGTGAGGATGAAAAGTTCGTCGGGCGGAGTGTTCACACTCCTGGCCGAGAGGGTTATCAGTGAGGGTGGCGTTGTGTTTGGTGCCAAGTTTGACGAGGAGTGGAGGGTGGTACACGACCACACTGACACCATGAAGGGCTTGGCAGCATTCAGGGGTAGCAAGTATGTGCAGAGTGTCGTTGGGGACAGCTACAAAGCAGTTGAAGGGCTGCTCAAAGAGGGACGAAAGGTGCTCTTTTCGGGCACACCCTGCCAGGTGGCTGCACTGAAAGCCTCGTTGCGCAGGGAGTATGACAACCTCCTGACGGTGGAGGTGGTATGTCACGGAGTGCCCAGCCCCAAGGTGTGGAGCGACTATTTGGTCGAGAGGTGTGCAGGTCATAGCAGTGAGGCAGGCCCGCAGTCGGCCATAAGGTCCATTTCGTTTAGGGATAAGTCCACCGGTTGGAAGAGCTATTCGGTGGCTGTTGAGTTCGCCGACTCGAAGACTAATGGCGGGGAGCCTCTGATGGAACTCACCCCCTATATGGAAGACCCCTTCATGAGGGGATTCCTGAAAAACCTTACATTGCGTCCCTCGTGTTACCACTGTGCAGCACGACAGGGTAGGAGCGGGGCAGATATTGCCCTGGCCGACTACTGGGGCGTACACACCATACACGATGGGGTGGATGACGACAAAGGCGTGGGCCTCGTGCTTGTCTACTCCGACAAGGGTGCCGACTATTTCAACAGCATCAAGGAGCGCGTCGACCACCTCGCATCAGACTACAATAAGGCCATCGGTTTCAACCCATGTGTTGTAACAAGCGTGGCCGAGCCCAAAGACAGAGCCCTCTTCTGGGAGCTCTATGGTGTCCACAAGTTGGATGCTGTGGGTATGGTGGGAAAGAAAACCACTCCACTTGTTGCCTGCGCCCACAGAGTCAAGATGTGGTTGCAGAAGGGTACACCAAAGGTGCAGGTTGCAAGACCCAAGGTGGGAATATTGACGTTCCACTGGGCCACAAACTACGGAGCTGTGTTGCAGTGTTATGCTCTCCAACAGACGCTCCAAAGGCTCGGATGCGACGCAGAGGTGGTGAACTACAAGCCACGCAAGTATGACGACTCGGTGCGACAGTTTTTCAAAAAGCACGAGTATCGCAACCTGTCGGACTATATTCTCCGTCGTAAGAAGGAGAGAACAATAGGAGAGTTCAGGCGCAACAATCTGAACCTCACACCGAGGGTATATTCTTGCTCCAAAATCGCAAAGGTGGCCCGTAGGTATGACATCCTTATCGCCGGTAGCGACCAAGTGATGAACCCCTCGTTCCTGATGAGAGGCGAGGGCCGAAAGCGAATAAGCCCCACCTACTTCCTGGGATTCCCCTACGAGGGTAGGAGAGTGGGATATGCGGTTAGTTTCGGTTGTGTGAGCTATCCGCAGGCCGAAAAGGAGGTGGCTGCACGTTACATCGGTGCCTTCGACGCCGTTAGCGTCAGGGAGAACACGGGTGTGGACATTGTGGCCTCGATGGGTAGGAGTGATGCAGTGGTGATGCCCGACCCGACGGTGCTGCTACCGGCCGACTACTACGAGGCTCTGGCCAAAGAGTGGAGTAAAAAGAAGGGAGCAAAGGAGAGTTACCTCTACGGATTCTTCATCCGTAACGTGGCCGAAAGGCAGGAGGCTATCGGTGGGGTTGTGAAGGAGCGAATCCTCTGGAATGGCGACCGTGGGGACTGCTCGATGCAGGAGTGGTTGGGAAGGATTTGGGGCGCTAAGTGTGTGCTGACCGACTCGTTCCACTGCATGATGATGTGTCTGAAACTCCACAAACCCTTTGTGGTTGTGACTGAGCAGAAGGGTAACGAGGGTATGAACGACAGGTTTTACAGCCTGCTGGGACGCCTCGGTCTCACACACCGCATCCTGCACAAGGACGACATACACACGCTGAATGACCTGCTGCCCACACAGCAAGCCTCCATGGAGATTGCCACACAGACCTCCATGTTTGCCAGCCCAATCGCCTGGAAGAGCATAGATGAAGCCCTCTCGTCCTACGCCCAGGAAGGCCTCAACTTCCTGAAAAAGCAGGTGGGAGTGTATGAAAATAAGAACAAAAAAGAAAACATAACGCATTAGTTTTATGGCATATAAAAAAATGGTTTTTCCCAAGGACTCATTATTCCTAGTAACAGGTGGAGCAGGTTTTATTGGCTCAAATCTATGTGAAGCAATTCTTAAACTTGGCTACAAGGTAAGGTGTTTGGATGATTTGTCGACAGGAAAGCAAGCGAACGTAGATATGTTTCTAGATAATCCAAACTATGAGTTTGTCAAGGGAGATATTAAAGACTTCGATACCTGTATGAAAGCGTGCCAGGGGGTCGATTATGTGTTGAACCAAGCAGCATGGGGAAGTGTGCCTCGAAGTATAGAGATGCCTCTGTTCTACTGTGCTAATAATATCCAAGGAACTCTGAATATGATGGAGGCTGCTCGCCAAAATGGAGTGAAGAAGTTTGTTTATGCATCCAGCTCTTCGGTGTATGGCGATGAGCCAAACTTGCCAAAAACAGAGGGACGTGAGGGTAATTTGCTTTCACCCTACGCATTGACAAAGATGTGCGATGAGGAGTGGGCAAAACAATATACTAAACACTATGGCTTAGACACTTATGGTTTGCGATACTTCAATGTGTTTGGTCGCCGACAAGATCCCTATGGTGCCTACGCTGCCGTTATCCCAAAGTTTATCAAACAGTTGCTCAATGACGAACAGCCCATTATCAACGGCGATGGCAAACAGAGCAGGGATTTTACCTATGTGGAAAATGTTATTGAGGCCAACTTGAAGGCTTGTCTGGCATCCAGTCAGGCGGCTGGAGAGGCTTTTAATATCGCCTATGGCGGAAGAGAATATCTTATTGACATATATTACGCACTGACCAAATCGCTGGGTAAAAACATCGAGCCCCAATTTGGCCCGGACAGGAAAGGTGATATTAAACATTCAAATGCAGATATTAGTAAAGCTAGGGAGATGTTGGGCTATGATCCCGAATATGACTTTGCAAAAGGACTGCAGGAAGCAATAGAGTGGTATAAAGAAAACTTGTAAGAAAAAATATAGCATCAAGATGAAAGAGACTAAAATTTGTGTTATCGGCCTCGGATATGTTGGATTGCCATTGGCGCGCCTCTTTTCGACCAAATACAAAACCGTTGGTTTTGATATGAACCAAAGAAGAGTGGAGGCATTGATGGCCGGACACGATGCAACATTGGAAGTTGCAGATGATTTGTTGCAGGAGGCCATTGAAAATGGTTTTGTGTGTACATCGAATGTGGAGGATATTAGGGATTGTAACTTCTATGTGGTTGCGGT
>JAFYRC010000290.1 GCA_017547065.1 Tidjanibacter sp. | reverse complement strand
GTCCTAAGGGTAACAACACGACCTCCATAGTTGGTCACCTGCATCACGAGATTACCCGCTTTGAGGGTGTAAAGAGAGGTTTGTTTTCCGTCTACGGTAGCCTGGAAATCGGCCTCGTCGAGGAGTGGGAGCGCCTGAGGTTGCGAACATTCGCACATCATAATAGCCCAAAGGCCGGCGGTTAGAATAGTTAGTTTTTTCATCTGTTTTAGTTTATGTGTTTGTAGAATAAGTACATGTTTTGCCTGTGTGTTAACCCCCTTGGCTAATCTTTCATATAGTCCTTCGGGAGCATACCAAACTGTTTCTGGAAGCAACGAGCAAAGTAGGAGTGGTTTTGGAATCCCACCATATAACACACTTCATTTACTCGGTGCTTGCCCTCTTTAAGCAGTAGGGCAGCCGATTTTAGCCTCACCAGACGGATGTAGTCAATGGGCGAGAGTCCCGTCACACCTTTGAGCTTACGGCGCAGATTGCTTCGCGAAAGGGCCATTTCGGCTGCGAGCATATCCACGCTGAACTTGTCGTTTGTGAAGTTGCGTGTGATGATGCTGTTGACTCGTTCGAGCCAATCGCTATCGTGCTTTTTTAACTCGCCTTTGCCATACTCCAAAGAAGGCATGCTTGCAAACCTGTCAAACAACACCTTTCGACTTTTCAGAAGGTTGTCGATGGTGGCCTTGATGTGGTGCAGCGAGAATGGTTTTTCGATGTAGGCGTCGGCACCATAGTCGAGGCCGGTGATTTTGGAGTTGACGTTTGCTTGCGCCGAGAGGAGCACCACGGGTATGTGGCACAGAATTTTGTCCGACCTCACGGCATGAAGCAACTCAAAACCATCCATCTCCGGCATGACGATGTCGCTTATGATTACATCAATTGCCTGCTTTTCGAGTATCTCCAAAGCCTTTCGTCCATTCTTAGCACCGAAGACGTTGAAATGATAGCCGAGGTTCTTCACCAAGAAATCAAGCATCTCTTCGGTGTCTTCAACCACCAAAAGGTTACAGTCGTGCTCAATGTTGTCAACCAGCGAATCATCCTCGTTGTCAGCCACATCCGACGACTGTGCAATCTCTTCGATTTGTGCTGTGGGGCCTTGCGGCAGTGTGATTGTCAGCATAAAACCTCCCAACGTATCACAACGCCCTGCGGTGATTGTGCCACCGTGTTTGTCAACCAGCAATTTTACCAGACTCAAACCAATACCAAATCCATTCTCGGATGTGGAGTTGTTTGAGCGGTAGAATGGCTCGAAAATGCGAGCCAACTCCGTGTCGGTCACTCCCGGACCATCGTCGGCAACCTGCATCTGCAACATGGGTTGCTTGCCAACCATAACCTCCGATAGCCTAATCTCAATGCGCTTCGAGGCATATTTGAGACCATTGGCTAACAGGTTACTTACAATTTTGGTGAGAGCCTCCGAGTCCACTCGGTACAACAAGGGTTGTTCGGGGAGTTTCACTCCGATCTCGATGTTGCGTTGCGAGGAATCGAATCGCTTGACAATCTGTCGTATGAAATCGTTAATGTTCACATCTCCATACGAAAGGCAGTAACCGCGTTTGTCGATTTTGCGGAAGTTGAGCAACTGCTTGATGAGTTCCAATAGACGGTCGGTGTTTTGTTGCATCACCTGTAAATTTTCGAGAGTGTCCTCTCCCCAGCGTCCTTCCTCAATAATAACCTCCAGGGGAGCTTTGATGAGGGTTAGAGGGGTCTTGATCTCGTGGGCAACGTGTGTGAAGAACTCAATCTTGGAACGATATATTTCTTGTTGCATTGCCAGCTCCAACTCTTTGGTATCTCGTTCTTGCTGTTTGCGTTGCCAAGTTAAGTATCGCCACAAAATCAGTAGGCACAAGGCAACGACCACGATGATATAGAAAATCTTGGCGAAGGTTGTTTTCCACAGCGGAGCCATTATGTCAAGATCGACATAACACTCATTCTCACTCCACACGCCATCGTTGTTGGCCACTTTGACCATAAAACGGTAGTGGCCGGCAGGAAGATCCATAAACGTTACCGATGGCTTGTCGGTGTAGACCCAATCGTAGTGCAGCTTGTCGACCTTATAGGCATATTTGTTCTTCGATGGTGACACAAAACTCAAACAATCGAAATTGATCTCAAACGACGAGGTCTGAGGTTTAATTTCGATCTCCTGCTGGTTTTTGACACGTATGATTTCTTGCTCCGAGGAGCATTTGAAAATCACAATATTGTCAATAGAGGCTGTTGGCCTTATGTTGTTGTAGTGGAATTTGTCAGGATAGAAGCAGTTGAAGCCATTGACACCACCAAAATAGAACCTTCCGTCGGAGGCTTTAAGCGAGGAACGATAGTTGAAAAGATTGCTTTGCAGGCCATCCTCGTGGGTGTAGACAACTTGTTCCTGGGTGTCGGGGTTGTAGCGTACGATACCATAGTTTGAGGAGAGCCACAAGTTACCATCCTCGTCATCCAATATACCATAGATGATGTGGTGATGCAATCCTCTGGTGTGATTGAAGTTGGTGAATGTGTCGTCTTGATAGTTGTAGCGACTAATACCTCCGCCTTCTGTTGCAAACCAGAGCTGACCACGTTCGTCGATGTGTGTACGAATCACGTGATTGTTACCGAGCGAGACTTTGGTCTCTGGATCGTGTGTATAGTTTGTGAAAGCGTTATCTTTCAATCGCCACACACCATTATCTTTTGATGCAATCCACAAATTTCCTTCTTCATCTTCTATCATATCATATACGAAGATGTTTTTCATCTGCTCGTAGGTGTAGAAGCAGTCGTTCTGAGGAATGTATTTGCAGAATCCCAACATTGTACCAACGAATATTTCTCCACTACGG
>JAFYRC010000289.1 GCA_017547065.1 Tidjanibacter sp. | reverse complement strand
GGGCGACAAGAGATAGAAGAGAATAAGTGCTATTTTACCCAACATAATTTGTTTATTTTATGGCCAAACTTGGGCCAAAATTAATTATTTGTGGCGTTCAAAGATACGAAAAATTCCCTACCAACCAACTTTTTCGCAAACAAAAGCGACGCTCCCCGCGTGGAGAAGCGTCGCTCGAAGGAGTGTAACTCCCTACAACAGACCCAGTAGGGTGTATATTAGGTAGCCAAGGTAGTTGCCCACCGCATAGCCTGCAAGGCCGTTGGTGATACCAACCATAATGGCGTTTTTGTTCTTCATCGTTGCGGCAATCATGGGCACGCAGATGGGCGAGTTGACCAGAGTGTCGGAGGTGATGACGGCGCTGTCGGCATCAACCTTGCAGGGGCGAGCCAGCAATACACCCAAGGCCAGCGAGCCAAAGACGATGATGGCCTGGTAGATCAGTACCCACAAGCCCAACTGCCAGTCGAGTTGCGACAAGTCTGCCAGCATGGCCATTGCCAAGCAGAAGATGTAGATGAGGTACATGCCTGCATCGAAACTCTTATCCCACGAGCGCACCTGCTTGAAGCCCGTAAGTAGAAGGCTGATTGTGGTTAGCGTGAGGATGAGGGCCACCATTGAGAAGTCGCCACCCAGGATGTCGAACATCACCGAACCCTCCTTGAAGAATCCACTTACCACAAGCGACACGCCCGCAACCGCAGCGGCGGCAACGAAAACTTTCAATAGTTGGAGAATGCTTTTCTTCTTTCCGAACTCTTTGTAGGGGTTGTCGTTCACGTAGTCCTCGGCGTTGATGCTGTCGTTGTGGGTCGAGGTGTAGTTCTTGCCATGCACAATTCTGCGGGCCATGCTGACGCCACCACCCATCAGGAACATCAGGTAGAAGAATGACACCACAAGGTTGCAGGTGGCAACCAGTGCGAACATCTCCTCCGAAAGTCCCTTGTCGCCGAGCATCATGTTCACCGCTGCAAAGTTGCCAGCACCACCGGTGTACTGACCGGAGAGGGTGGCGCCAATGGTGGGACCATCCACACCAAGTTTGCTGCCGAGCAACCAGTAGCCCAAGAAGACCATCGCAGCCACCGAGAGAACACCAACAATGAAGGCCCTTACGGTAACGCCCGCCTTGAAGTTTTTGAAATTACATCCGAAGAGCATCATCGGAATGGCCAAGGGAATCATCACATCCTGCAACAACTTCTGAATTCCGTGGAGCTCCGAAGGGATAATGTGGAGGTTGGCGATGATCACACCAAAGACATAAAGTGTCAGCACGGGGCCGATTTTGTTCAACACTTTGACCTTGCGACAAGCATAGAGCACGGCCGCAGGAGCCAGCAGATAGAATAGAATGAGTAAAAGTTTTCCAATCATACCAATTAAGTTTGTGTTTGCTGTAGCAGTACAAATATACGCAAAAATATTTCAAATGGAATAGCTCCCCTAAATTCGGTGCTATACCTATATATATAATATATATAAGGGCACTTTCCCAGTCCCGAGGGAATGCGGGGAATGTTATTAAAAATAGTGTATTTTTGCCCGTTTTGTAAGTTGCTAAAAATCAAGCTGTTGCGAAAAACGATTGAAAAAATGTTAAAAAAGTTGTGAAAAAAGTGAGAAAACGCTTGCAGATATGAAAAAAGTCGCTACCTTTGCATCCGCAATTGAGAGATAACAACGCCGCAAGGTTGAGTGAAAAAAGAAATTGCAAAAAAAGTTCTAAAAATTTTGGTGGTTAAGAAAAAAGGTTTTACCTTTGCACCCACGTTCGTCTCTGAAATAGCGGCGATTTTTTTAGCGCCTCGCCGAAAGGTGAGGTACCAAAAAAGGTTCTTTGATTTATTGGTTTAATTGAGAGAAAAAGAATGCAGAAAGCATGAAGTCTTAAAGACTTCACAAGTTCAATTCAATTCCTTTTAACGGAAAAAGAAGTAGTCAGGCTCTAACAATACATTTAAACTTTTTTTTACAATGGAGAGTTTGATCCTGGCT
>JAFYRC010000288.1 GCA_017547065.1 Tidjanibacter sp. | reverse complement strand
GAGATTGAGGGCCCCTTCTTCTTTGGTATCGCCAACAAGTTTGAGGAGCTCTCCTCGCGCCACTCCAACTTCCCCATCCGTATCATTCGTATGCGTAAGGTAAGCTTCATCGACGCTACGGGTGTACACAACCTTGAACTCTTCATCGAGTCGGCCCTCAAAGAGAATCGCAAGATTATCCTCTCGGGTGTAAATGCCGATGTTTATGCCGAGATCGACAAGGCGGGCATTGTTGATATGGTGGGCCGCGAGAACGTTCTCGACCACATCCACAAAGCTCTGGCTCGCGCCGAGGAACTTTCGAAAGAGATTGCAGAGTAGGCCGCAGGGCTTACGACCAAATAGCAGAGAGCAGGACACGCATTGTTGTCCTGCTCTCTCTGTTGTTTTTGAGGTGTTGTGCGGAGGCTACTCCTGCGATTCCACCTGCTCCATCGACCATTCGAGGCCGTCGGGGGCAGTGGATGCAAAGCGCGAAACGCCAAAGCCCAACAGCAGTGCGCCAAGCGCGAAGGCGAGCATTGTAGCCACGGGTTTGTGCAGGGCCACTTTACCCTTCTCCTTATTGTAGTCGAGCGCAGTGGCGTTGGCTGCGCCAATGGCCCACAACAGACCGCCCGTGATGACGCCCTCAATGGCACCAATGGCCAAGTGTGTGGGCAACATTGCGCCGAGGAACTCACCAAAGGGGAGAGCGTTTGCGCCTGCAAGGCCATTCTCAACCACTACGGCACCGGCACCGAGAGTGGTTGCAACGATACAAGCCACCACCGAGGCCAAGATTGTACGCACGGGGTTACGGTTGCTGCCAAGCAGTTTGCGGAACACCAGCGGGTAGGCCACAAGGCAACCGATGGCAGCCATGTTGAGGATGTTCAGACCGAGGGCCATAACGCCACCGTCGGCAAACAGCAGGGCCTGTATGGCCACCACCGCCGAGAGGGCAAGAAATCCCGCCCAGGGGCCCAACACCGAGGCCAGCAGCACACCTCCGAGCACGTGGCCGCTACATGCGGCTCCGGGGATGGTGTAGTTAATCATCTGTGCGGCGAAGACGAAGGCTGCCATAATACCCATCATTGGGAGGGTGTTGGAGGTGGCATTCTTCTTGGTTTTTGCGATTGCTACGGCAATGAGCGCTACCGCAGCGGCTCCACCCACGATAGCCTCGGTGGGAGAGAGCAGGTGATCAGGCATGTGCATAAATCAGTGTTTTAGTTGGTTTGTTGGTTACTTTTGATTGTTGGTAACATAAAGAGCCACGTTGCGATACAGAAGGGAGCCGTCAGCGAGGGCAGACCCACAGGCGATAGCAACACGTTCATTGATGCTTGAACAAAGACCGTGCCCACAACACCCACAAGGGCCCAAATGATGGTGCGCCACAGGGTGCGACGGTAGAAGGCTGCGCCGAGGGCTATGGCCGTAAGCACAGGGCTAAAACCATACATACCGTGGGCAATAGCCTCCGTGGGGGCACCGAAGAGCAGTGCCAGAGCGGCACCTCCCGCCGAGCCGATTACGGCCCAGAGGGCAGCTGCAGGGCACGCAATCAGTAGGCCGATCAGGAAGAGGACACCCGTAATCCACGAGTCAATCAGGAATACCTGACTAACGCCCCTGAGGGTCCACTCGCAGAACTCCAAGAGGGAGGGCAGTGCGTCGCCGTGGGCCGAGAGAAGGTGCACACCCGATGCGGGAAGCATAGGGTGGGAGAGAGCCATCACGTCCAGACCTCCCAGCGCACGTGCCGCAGCGAGGAATATCCAGGTGGACATAACAAACGGGAATGTGAAGGAGGTGACTCCGAGGGGCGCACCCAGGCGGTTGAGGCCCGTACGCACCCAGGTGGTCATTGCCGAGCAGATAATCACGGCCAGCCACCCGAGGGGCGTGGAGCCGAGGAAGGTCATCAGACCACACCCCACGAGCACACCATTGAAGCCCCACAACCCTTGTGTGGCCTCGTCACGAGGATAGCCCAGCAGGTAGCCCGTGATGATGGAGACGGTGGTACCAACCACTGCTCCCCACGCCACGGCGGGTGTTCCGGAATTGTAGGCGCCCCAGAAGATACCTGCCAGGAAGAAAAGTCCGCACCAGGCGTTTCCTTGAAACATCACTTGTGCGATGGAGCGAAACCAAAGTTTGATGTAATTCATTTTTCTAAAGGTCTAACGTCTAACGTCCAACGTCTAACGTCGATTAGTGATTTGTAAATGCTTTTCCATTTTCAATTCGTTTCCTATCGCCAGGGAAACCGCTCGGGGAGGGGTTTCCCTTTGACGAGGAGGCGGAAGGTGGAGCAGAGCGAGTGGGTGTGTGAGCGGAGGGTGTCGGTGGTGTGGGTGAGTACCCTTACGGCCACACCTGCGTCGTTGCGTAGCAGGGCCACACTTTGCGCCAAGGTGGGCGTAAGGATGGGCGTGAGCTCCGCATAGAGCCGTCGGCTTACCTCCGCAGGGGCGAACATCAACACCGAGCCGTAGTGACGGTAGCCCCCGAGGACCCCCAGCCGCTCGGGTGAGAGCCATAGGGGTACAACTTTCATCGCCTCGCGCAGTAGGCACTCGTGGCGTGGGGTGCTCACCACCAGCGAGGAGTCTATCCAGTCGTAGACGAACCTCTCGCCATGGTGGAGCCTGCCACAAGTGTAGCTCTCGGCATAGAAGAGGGCCGCCGTGGGGGCAATCTCAATATCGGTGTGGGCCGTCAGACGTGCCCCGCTGTGGGGGATTGTCGGCTCGGGCAACCACTCCAAGTAGCTACCCTCGGCCAGACGAAACGTCTGCGTGAGCCTACACTGGTCGTGCTCCATGGTGGCCACCTTTGTTGAGGCGCCCGTGGAGATGTGGGCCATAGCTCCCTTGGCGAGGGAGATGTGGTGCTCATAGCGGTCGCCATCCACATAGGGACCTCCCGAGGAGAGAATGTAGACACACGGAAGTGTGGGCATCTGCTCGTCGAAGTAGAGGGCCTGCTGCACTACGATGGGAGCCCTGCGGTAGAGGTGGCGGAGTATGGAACATCCGTCGCTATCTACTTCAAAATCCATTTGTAGAAAACCCTTCTTGGCTGCGATGTTCCCATTGAGGGCCATCGGCTGGGTGTTGCTTGCAATCATAACACTCCGTTGTATTAGACTGCCTCCACGGTGTCGAAGAGGGCCATCTGCTCAATGAGCTCCACGAGGGTGTCGATACCCTCGCCCGTGAAACAGTTGGTAAACACAAAGGGCTTGCCGGGGCGCATCAACAGCGAGTCGTGTCGCATCACTTCGAGGTCGGCCCTGACGTAGGGTGCCAGGTCGGTTTTGTTGATCACGAGGATGTCGCTGTGGGATATG
>JAFYRC010000287.1 GCA_017547065.1 Tidjanibacter sp. | reverse complement strand
TCCCCCTCTAAGTTAGAGGGGGTGCCCGAAGGGCGGGGGCGTCTGTCCGACGGCGAAGTGCAGGAAGGGCAAGAAAGCGCAGAAAGAGCAGAAAGGGCAAGAAAGAGAAAATATTTACTAATTACTCTCTACTAATTGACGGTCGACGGTCGACGGTAGACGGTAGACGGTAGACGGTCATCCGTCTATAAATTTTCAATTTTCCATTTTCAATTTTCAATTCATTTTCATACCTTTGAAGGTTAATTTTGTAAAAATTAAAATACAAAAAAATATACACTATGGAACTTGCAGAGAAATACTCACCTCAATCGATTGAAAGTAAGTGGTATGACTATTGGATGGAGCACCGTATGTTCCACTCCGAGCCCGACCACCGCACTCCCTACACCATCGTTATTCCCCCACCAAACGTGACCGGTATGCTCCACATGGGTCACATGCTCAACAACACCCTTCAGGATGTGCTCATCCGTAGGGCACGCATGCAGGGCCTCAACGCTTGTTGGGTTCCCGGTACCGACCACGCCTCCATCGCAACCGAGGCCAAAGTGGTGGCAAAGCTCAAAGCCGAGGGTATCGAGAAGAGCGACCTCACTCGTGAGCAGTTCCTCGCCCACGCCTGGGAGTGGAAGGAGAAGCACGGTGGTATCATCCTCAAACAGCTCCGTAAGTTGGGTGCTTCGTGCGACTGGGACCGCACCTGTTTCACCATGGACGACCCCCGCACCGAGGGTGTAATCAAGGTCTTCGTGGACCTCTACAACAAGGGAAAAATCTACCGTGGCGTGAGGATGGTCAACTGGGACCCCTCGGCGCAGACTGCCCTCTCGGACGAGGAGGTGATCTACAAGGAGTCGCAGGGTAAGTTCTACTACCTGCGCTACAAGGTGGAGGGTTCCGACCGCAGCCTCATCGTGGCAACCACCCGTCCCGAGACCATCTTGGGTGACTCGGCCGTGTGTGTGAACCCCAACGACCCCCGCTATGCCGACCTGCCCGCCGATGCAAGGGTTATCGTACCCCTCGTGGGCCGTTCGGTGCCCGTAATCAGGGACGAGTATGTTGACATCGAGTTCGGTACGGGTGCTCTGAAAGTTACCCCCGCGCACGACGTAAACGACTACATGCTCGGTGAGAAATATGGCCTCGAAACCATCGACATCTTCAACCCCGACGGTACCATCAACGACAAGGTGGGCCTCTACGTGGGTATGGACCGCTTCGAGTGCCGCAAGGTTATCGAGGGCGACCTGGCCGCTGCCGACCTCTTGGAGAAGACCGAGCCCTACACCAACAACGTGGGTTACTCGGAGCGTACGGGCGTTGCTATCGAGCCTAAGCTCTCGATGCAGTGGTTCCTCTCGATGGACGAGCTGGCCAAGCCCGCAACCGCCGCTGTGGCCGAGGACATCATCAAGTTTGTACCCGAGAAATACAAAAATACCTACCGCCACTGGATGGAGAACATCAAAGACTGGTGTATCTCGCGTCAGCTGTGGTGGGGTCAGAGGATTCCTGCATGGTATCTTCCCAAGGGTGGTTTCGTGGTAGCCGAGACCGAGGCCGAGGCCTTGGAGTTGGCAAAGGCCAAGAGTGGCGACGAGAGCCTCACCCTTGCCGACCTTCGTCAGGACGAGGATGTGTTGGACACCTGGTTTAGCTCGTGGTTGTGGCCCATCAGTGTGTTCGACGGCATCCGCAACCCCGACAACGAGGAGATCAACTACTACTACCCCACCAACGACCTCGTTACCGGTCCCGATATCATCTTCTTCTGGGTAGCCCGTATGATCATGGCGGGTTATGAGTGGAGGAACGAGAGGCCCTTCAACCACGTATACTTCACCGGTATCGTGCGCGACAAATTGGGCCGCAAGATGTCCAAGCAGTTGGGCAACTCGCCCGATCCCCTGGATCTGATCGCACAGTATGGCGCCGACGGCGTGAGGGTTGCACTGATGTTGTGCACCTCGGCAGGTAACGACCTGATGTTCGACGAGAGCCTCTGCGAGCAGGGCCGTAACTTCTGCAACAAGATTTGGAACGCCTACCGTCTGCTGGGTACTTGGAGCGTGGACGAGGCCGCCGCACAGCCCGAGCACAGCGCAAAGGCTATCGAGTGGTTTGAGTCGGTGCTCAACAAGGCTACCGCCGAGATTAACGACCACTTCGCAGCCTACCGCATTTCGGACGCTATGATGGCCGCCTACAAGCTCTTCTGGGACGACTTCAGCGGTTGGTACCTGGAGATGGTGAAACCCACCTGGGGCTCGCCCATCGATGGTGCAACCATTGGCGCCACCAAGCGTTTCTTCGAGCGTCTGTTGGAGTTGTTGCACCCCTTCATGCCCTTCGTGACCGAGGAGTTGTGGCAGAACATCGCCGAGCGTGGCGAGGGTGTGAGCATCATGTTCGCCGAGCAGCCCACCGAGCTCCACTGGGACGAGAAGATGCTCGCCGAGTTTGACCTCGCAAGGGATGTTGTTAGTTCCGTGCGCAATATTAGGGCCAAACAGAACGTTCCCAACAAGGAGCAGGTGGCTCTGGAAGTTATCGCCGACGAGAACTACCACCCCGCATACAACTGTGTGATCGCCAAGATGGCCAACCTCTCCGCCATCACCGAGGTGAGCGAGAAGAGCCCCACAGCGGCAGCCTTCATCGTGAAGACCACCGAGTACTTCGTGCCGATGAGTGCCAACATCAACGTGGAGGAGGAGATGGCCAAGATGACCAAGGAGTTGGCCCACTACGAGGGCTTCCTCAAAGGTGTGCTCGCCAAACTGGGTAACGAGCGCTTTGTTGCCAACGCCCCCGCCGCCGTGGTGGAGAACGAGCGCAACAAACAGCGTGACGCCGAGGCCAAAATCGCCGCCTTGAAGGAACGAATGGCAGCGCTCAAATAAAATTGAAAATGGAAAATTGAAAATTGAAAATTAAGGGGGTCTGCGCGCTATTTTAGAGTTGCCAAAGGCTCAATGTAAGCACAATGAATAACACAAACATTGTTGCCGAAATGGCAGCACTCCAATAAAATGGAAAATTGAAAATTGAAAATTAAGGAGCCTGCGGCGCTATTTTAGATTTGCCAAAGGCTCAATGTAAGCACAATGAATAGCACAAACATTGTTGCCGAAATGGCAGCACTCAAATAAAATTGAAAATTGAAAATTGAAGCAAATGCGGGTAAGCGAGTGCAGAGGGCACCTGTGCACTATGCCGAGCAGGAGCATTTTAGAGCAAACGAAGTTTGGTCAATTGAAAATTAAGGAGTCTGCGGCGCTATTTTAGACTTGCCAAAGGCTCAATGTAAGCACAATGAATAGCACAAACATTATTGCCGAAAAGACAAAAAAGTTTGCAATTCGCATCGTCAAATTTGCGAAATTCCTACGCCAGGAAGGTGTGGATGTTATCATTGTGCGTCAGTTGCTCAAGAGCGGAACAAGCATTGGTGCCAACACTCGTGAAAGTTCCAATGCCCAGAGTAAGGACGACTTCATACACAAATTATCAATTGCGTTGAAGGAGGCTGACGAAACTGCCTATTGGTTGGAGTTGTTGGTGGGAGCCGAGGATATTACGCAAAAACAATTCGACTCGCTCAATGCCGACCTCAAAGAGATTATTGCTCTGTTAACATCAATAATCAAGACCAGCAAAGGAATATAAAAACTCTGCGCCAAAGGCGCACCACAATTTTCAATTTTCGCAAATGCGAGTAAGCGAGAGCAGAGGCTGCTCGCAGACTTTGCCGAGCGGGAGCATTTTAGACAAAATTTATTTTGTCAATTTTCAATTTAATAATCGAACAATATTACTCTGTTGACACCAATAATCAAAACAAGCAAAGGAATACAATAAACACTGCGCCAAACGGCGCACCACAATTTTCCATTTTCAATTTTCAATTTTCAATTTAATAACCAAAGGTTATAATGAAACGATTGCTCACCATATTAGCGACATTGGTCATACTGTGCATAGGCACTGCCAGCGCACAGTACAACCAGCGCTATATATCGTGGGCAAGTCGTAACTTCCT
>JAFYRC010000037.1 GCA_017547065.1 Tidjanibacter sp. | reverse complement strand
GTTGCGTGCTCCATCGGCGTTCTTGCTCACGCGAACAAGTCCGCGATAAGAGTTCTGGCTGTGTCCGGCCGAGATTCCTTTGCTTATTATGGTGCTGCTGCAGTTTTTGCCGAGGTGTATCATTTTTGTACCTGTGTCGGCCTGCTGGTAGTTGTTGGTGAGGGCCACCGAATAGAACTCACCCACCGAGTTGTCGCCTTTGAGCACACACGAGGGGTATTTCCAAGTGATTGCCGAGCCGGTCTCGACCTGAGTCCACGAAAGGCGTGCATTGTCGCCACGGCAGATACCGCGCTTGGTTACAAAGTTGTAGATACCGCCCTTGCCCTCTGCATCACCGGGATACCAGTTCTGCACGGTGGAGTACTTAACCTCGGCGTCCTTCTCCACAACAATCTCTACAACGGCCGCGTGGAGCTGATTTTCGTCACGCATAGGAGCAGTACAACCCTCCAAGTAGCTAACATAGGCACCCTCGTCGGCGACGATGAGCGTGCGCTCAAACTGACCCGTGCCCGCAGCATTGATGCGAAAGTAGGTCGAGAGCTCCATAGGGCACCTCACACCCTTGGGGATGTAGCAGAAGGAGCCGTCGGAAAATACGGCAGCATTGAGGGCCGAGTAGAAGTTGTCGGTGTAGGGCACCACGCTACCGAGGTATTTCTGCACCAACTCGGGGTACTCCTTGATAGCCTCGCTCATCGAACAGAAGATGATACCCTTCTCGGCGAGGGTTGCACGGAAGGTGGTCTTTACCGACACCGAATCCATCACGGCGTCCACAGCCACACCCGCCAGGGCCATCTGCTCCTCCAACGGAATTCCGAGCTTATCAAACGTCTCCCTCAACTTGGGATCCACCTCGTCCATCGACTTTTTGTCGGGCTGCTTCTTGGGAGCAGCAAAGTAGATGATATCCTGGAAGTCAATCGGGGGAATGTTAAGGTGCGCCCACTGGGGAAGATCCATAGTGAGCCACTTGCGATAGGCTTTGAGCCTATACTCAAGCATCCACTCCGGCTCCTCTTTGAGGGCCGAGATTTGACGCACGATATCCTCACTCAACCCTTTGGGCAGAGTGTCGGTTTCGATATCCGTAACGAAGCCATATTCGTACTCCTTTGCGGTGATATCGGAGAGTATTTTATCTTGTTCTGACATATCTTTTACGGTTACAGTCTTATTAATCTACAAATATACGGAATAAATTGAGAATGGAGAATTGAGAATTGAGAATTTTGCACACACAATGCAAAAAAACGAGTACATAGTACTCGCATCGGAAATCCTCACCACAAAAAGCACACCATTTTGGGGGTCGACCGACCAAGAGCAAGAATGGGCAGAAAGGGCAGAAAGAGCATTTAGTCAATATTTTTTTCGGACACTCTGTGTCCGCCCCATTAGACGTTTGACGTTAGACGTTAGACAAAAAAAATGTCGGTTGTCGGTCGACGGTCGACATGAAAGAAACAGACTCCCCCGCCTTTCAGGCACCCCCTCTAACTTAGAGGGGGAGTTGTTGGATGGAACAACTTATG
>JAFYRC010000286.1 GCA_017547065.1 Tidjanibacter sp. | reverse complement strand
CCTGCGTCGGCCAAGCGGTTGCACATCACATTCCAGATGTCCCACACATTCCATTTCTCGTCGGGCACCTCTTTGAGCATCTTAATCCAAAAGTCGGGAATACCCATAGCGAGGCGGTAGTCGAAACCAAGGCCACCATCGCCCTCGGGAGAACTAATGCCCGGCATACCACTCACATCCTCCGCAATGGTCACTGCATCGGGGCGCAGAGTGTGCACAAGGTGGTTGGCGAGTTTGAGATAGGTAATCGCATCACGATTTACGCCTGCATCGAAATACTTTTCTCTGCAATCAAACTCGGTATAGCCGTGGTGATAGTAGAGCATCGAAGTTACGCCATCGAAACGATAGCCGTCGAAGTGGAACTCATCAATCCAATATTTCACATTGGAGAGCAAGAAGTGCTTCACCTCGCGCTTGCCGAAGTCGAAAATCTTAGAGTCCCAGTAGGGCTGATTGCCGGCCTCGCCCGCAAGCGAATAGGTATTTGGCGAGCCGTCAAGCTCATTGAGTCCCTCGGCAAAGTTCTTCACATAGTGGGCGTGCACAAGGTCCATAATCACAGCGATGTTCATATCGTGGGCCTTACGCACCAGTGCCTTCAACTCCTCGGGCGTACCAAAGCGCGACGAGGGAGCAAAGAAGCTCGAAACGTGGTAGCCGTAGCTACCATAATAGGGGTGCTCGGCAATACCCATAATCTGAATGGCATTGTAGCCCGCCGCCTTAATACGAGGCAAAACAATGTCGGCAAACTCGGTGTAGGTACCCACGCCGAGTTTTTCCTGTGCCATACCAATGTGGCACTCATAGATAAACAAGCCCTCCGAAGCGTCGACCCTAAAACCATCGCCTGCCCAATCAAACTTCTCCTCCGGATTCCAAAACTGGGCCGAAAAGTTTTTGGTTTCGTCGTCCTGCACCGCACGAGTGGTCCACGCAGGAATACGCTCGTGAGTACCATTGTCGCCCACAACCAAAATCTTATAGAGCATACCATGTACAAGCGGAACATCCCTATCCGAAAGGAAAATGCTCCACACTCCGTTGGTAGGATTTTTGAACAACGGCAGAGATTTACGATCCCAGCCGTTGAAGTCGCCAAAGATGTAGACCTCGTGGGCTGCGGGCAACCACTCCCTGAACCACCAACCTCCATTACGCTCGTCGCGATGGAAGCCAAAATAGCGGTAACCATTTGCATAATCGACAATGTTACCCGCCGAAGAACAGATGTCTGCAAGAGAGTCGGTGTATAGTTTGTGGCGATAGTCGAGCTCCCCTTCTACGGGTTCAAGCCAACTATCCTTCTCGATGATTGCCAAGCGTTTAGCCATATAACCAAAGTTTTAATCGAGAATAAAATTACTCCTTTTCATCGGAATATGCAAATTTATTCACAAAAATTACTATTTTTGTATGTTTAATGGACTTATTGGGACAAATAAAATACACTAACATTTTTTAACTAACACTTTAATTTTATGCTTAACTTTTTCGCAAATCTCTGGGCAAACAACCGCCCGATGCTGATTTTGTTGGCGATTTTGGTAGTGGTTATTCCATTCTTGGTATTCTACATCCAGAAGGCCAAAAAAGAGCACCCCAAAGGCTTGATTGCTGCCGCACTGAGTAACATGGGCGAGCGTTTCGGCTACTACATCATGAATGCCGTGTTGCTGCTGTTCATCTGCTCCAAGTTCGGTATTAGCGACGACGCTGCTGGTTGGATTTACGCTGTGTTCTACTTCCTCATCTATGTGCTCAGCCTTCCCGGCGGTATCATCGCCGACCGCACACAGAAGTACAAAGGCACCATCATCACCGGTCTGTTGGTTATGGCCACCGGTTATGCAGTGCTTTCGATCCCCGTGTTTGCCGAGACAACCGGTTTCTCGTGGGTATTGGTACTCACTTGCGTAGCCCTCTTCATCATCGCATTTGGTAATGGTTTGTTCAAGGGTAACCTCCAAGCTATCGTTGGTCAGATGTATGACAACTTCGAGGCTGAGGCTGCACAGAAAGGCCCCGAGGAGTTGGCTAAAGCAAAAGAGAAACGCGACTCCGGCTTCCAGATTTTCTACGTATTCATCAACATCGGTGGCGTTATCGCTCCCTTCGTTGCTCCCCTGCTGAGGAGTTTCTGGTTGAAGATGAACAACCTCTCGTACAACGCAGACCTTCCACGTTTGTGCCACGAGTACATCAATGGTGCCGAGAATATGAGCGAGGTGGCTACCGCCAACCTTAACAACTTGGCAGCTACCGTTGGTCACACCGGCGCAGTAGACGCTGCATTCTGCAACAACTACCTCGAAATCTTCAACACCGGCGTTCACTTCTCGTTCATCGCTTCGGTATTGGCTATGTTGCTCTCGCTCACCATCTTCCTCTGCGTTAAGGGTAAATTGCCCAACCCCGCAAAGAAGGAGAAGAAGGCAGAGGTGCAGTACTCCGCAGAGGAGAAAGCCGCTAACGCAAAAGAGATCAAACAGCGCCTCTACGCTCTCTTCGCAGTGCTTGGCGTTGCAGTGTTCTTCTGGTTCTCGTTCCACCAGAACGGCCAGTCGTTGTTGGTATTTGCTCGCGACTTTGTTTCGACAGGCTCTATTCCTCCCGAGATTTGGCAGTGCATCAACCCCTTGTTCGTAATCATCCTCACTCCTATTATTATGTTCACCTTCGCTGCTTTGGCACGCAAGGGTAAGGAGGTTTCCACTCCTCGTAAGATTGCTCTCGGTATGTTCATCGCAGCACTCGCCTACATCTTCCTGATG
>JAFYRC010000285.1 GCA_017547065.1 Tidjanibacter sp. | reverse complement strand
TACCCTTTCTTGCCCTTTCTACCCTTTCTTGCCCTTTCTGCTCTTTCCTGCTCTTTCCTGCTCTTTCTGCTCTTTCTGCCCTTAAAAAAAAGACGAAGATACTTCGCAGCATCCTCGTCCCAATCAAACTTCTCTAACACCTAAATAGTCACTGTCGGGGTGAACATCTCACGCAGGTAGGCGTCAAGGTAGAGCAACTCGTGTTCGCCACACACTACGTGTTCGAGGAGTAGATCCTCGTCGCTACCGGCCCAACAGTTTTGCTTTTCGTCAAAGTCAAACTCTCCCATAGGCAAATGTGTTTTGTGGTTAATTTTGCATATATAACGCACACTGCCGTGGGCTTATTGTTTCGCATTACGACAAAATCAAATTATTTTCCTTAATCATCTTTCGGAGGTTTGTCAGCGCATAGCGCATACGCCCGAGTGCGGTGTTGATGCTCACGTTGGTCTGCTCGGCGATATCCTTGAAGGATAGGCCGGCGTAGTAGCGCATTTTGACCACCTCACGTTGCTCTTCGGGCAGCAATTCGACAAGCTTGCGCAGGTCGGCTTCGATCTGGTCCTTGACAATTTGCTCTTCGACGGAGTCTTCGCTAAGTCGTTGAGTGCCAAGTATATCATAGCCTGCGTCGCTTTCGGTGACGGTGAGCGACTTTTGCTGTCGACGGAAGTGGTCGATTACCTGGTTGTGAGCGATGCGCATCACCCACGACAGGAACTTACCGTTGTCCACATAGCGTCCCTCTTCGATCACTCGAATTGCTTTGACAAAGGTCTCCTGACAAATATCTTCGGCCACCTCGGAGTCTTTGACCATCAGATAGATATAGTCATAGACACGCCTACGATGGCGTTCGATGAGTTCGGAAATAGTTTGATTGTTGCCCGCGAGATAAGTGTCGAGCGGATTGCGCTCGTCGGCACTTACTGACTTCTGTATCATACTCTATATTGCTTTTTTTGGTTTAGAGTAGATATTTCTCGATAGGCAAAAAATGATTTAAGTGAAACAAATAGTTTAATTGAAACTGTGCGCAAGATAGAGTATTTTCCCCTAATATCCAAATCAAACACGAGTTTTTTCACATTTAGCCTACTCTGCCTTAACGCACAGTTCACCCCATAGAGTTGCAAAATGTGTGCCAAAAAAAACGGTCACTGACCGGCTTTTTTGGCAAACGTCGACCGTCAACCGCAGGCGTTGCCTGTTTTGTGTAGATGGTAGGCTGTTGCTCTTTCTGCTCTTTCTGCTCTTCCTTGCCCTTTCAGCCCTTAGTAGAGCACAATGCCCGCAACGGCCGCCAGGACGATGAGCAGAATGGGGTTGACCTTGCGCACCGAGGCTACAAAGCACGCTCCAAAGATTACCCAGCTCTTCCAGTCGATGAATGTTTCGGGGCCGAAGAGCATTAGTGCCGACGAGAGAATGAGGCCAATCATCATGGGCTTCATGCCCTCCATAGCACCTGCGAAGTGCTTGTTGTTGTGGAGTTTAAGGTAGAAGCGGGTGGCCAACATCATGAGTGTCAGCGAGGGTAGGCACACCGCTGCGGTTGCCACCACCGAGCCCCACACGGTGCCCGTCACGGCATAGCCCACATAGGTGGCGCAGTTGATAGCAATGGGGCCGGGGGTCATCTGCGAAATGGCGGCGATGTCTGCCAATTCGGAGGCTGTGAGCCAGCCGTTCTGGGCCACTATCTCGTTGTAGATGAGCGAGATCATCGCATAGCCACCACCAAAACCGAAGAAGCCGATTTTCAGGTACGAGAGTAGGAGTTGCAGGTAGATCATTGCTCGTCCTCCTTTCTTTCCTTACGCTTGGCGCCCTCGGGTCGGAACGACCAGCCGATACCGACGGCTGCACCTATTATTATAAAGACGATGGGCGAGAGGCCCAACAACCATATCGTAACGGCCACGGCCGCTGCTACGGCGATTTTCCACCAACTCATACCGCGCGCCATATTAATAATAGGTGCGGCGATGAGGGCAACCACTGCGGGCCTTATGCCCTTGAAGGCGGCGGCCATGGTTGGGTTGTCCTTGAAGTCGGTGAAGTAGAGGGCAATCAGGAGGATGATGACAAACGACGGAAGAATCACTCCCGCAAGGGCTGCAAGTGAGCCCCTTACGCCCCTGGTTTTGTAGCCCACAAAGACGGCGGTGTTGAGTGCGATGGGGCCTGGAATACTCTGTGCCAGAGTGAGTTGGTTGATGAACTCCTCCCTTGTGAGCCAGCCTCGCTTCTGAATCATCTCGGCCTCAATGAGGGGTATCATCGCATAGCCGCCACCAAAGGTGAAGGCCCCGATTTTCAGGAACGACCAGAATATGTCAAATAGAGAGGCCAAAATAAATTGAAAATTGAAAAATTTTCCCTAAACTCCCTAAAGCCCTTAAAGACAATTTACTAATTACTCTTTACTCTTTGCTATTTACGAATGCCGTGTACATTGCGGCGGCGAGGGCTGCGGTTTCGGTGCGCAGGCGGCAGTCGCCGAGGCTCACCTCGCGGAAGCCATTCTCCCTTGCGAGGGCTATCTCCTCGGGGCTGAAATCGCCCTCGGGGCCGATGAGTATCAACACGTTATCACCCGCTTTGAGCTCTCTGCCGATGAAGACCCTCTCGGCCTCCTCCTCGCAGTGGGCGATGAGTTTGGTGCCCTCAAAGGGGGTTGTTAGTACCTCACGCAGCGGTGTGAGGGGTGCAATGTCGGGGAGGTAGGCTTTGAGCGACTGCTTCATTGCGCTGATGGCAATCTTCTCCAATCGCTCGCCCTTGATGACCTTACGCTCGGAGTGGTCACACAGGGTGGGGATGATGCGGTCGATACCACACTCGGTGGCCTTCTCCACAAACCACTCTATGCGGTCGATGTTCTTGGTGGGGGCCACTGCTACGGTAAGCTGGTAGGGCCTCTGCTCCCAGTTGTGGTGCTCGGCCACGATGCGTACGGAGCAACGCTTGGGGTGGGCATCTACCACCTCGGCGTCATAGAGTGTGCCACGTCCATCGGTAATGTTGAGGGTGTCGCCCTCTTGCAGGCGCAACACTCTCACACAGTGCCCGCTCTCAATCTCATCGAGGGTGTAGAGGGGCGTAGTTATGTCGGGTGCATAAAATAGTAACATACCGCAAAGATACCAAAATTTTCAATTTTCAATTGTCAATTTTCAATTTCTATGTATTCGGAGAATACAAGTTTTGTGTGTGGATTGGAGGAGTAGATCTCCTGACGGATGGCTTTGGTGCCCCAGCGGAATATCCACCAGCGGTGGGGTATGCGGTGGACCACCTGCGTGAGGGTGTCGCAGGATTGTAGGTGTAGGCGCTGGGAGCCGTCGGCCTGGGGTGTAAGTGTGAGGCTTATCCAGTGGTCGCTCCATCGTAGGGGCGAGTGTATGCTGTCGGAAAGCCTTGCGGGCGAGGGCGTTAGGAGCGTGTCGAGGAGTGTGGAGGTGGCCGTAAGCGAGAGGGCCTGCACGTTGCGAAGGCTGAGCCCCAGGCTACGCACCCTCTCGGCGTCGGCACGGCGCAACTCTTCCAGTTCACCGATGGTCATGCGCAACCGCCCGATGGAGAGCCTCTGTGAGGCCACCAGGTGGTTGGAGTGGGAGAGCTGCGAGGTGAGCGTGCGGTTGTTTTCCGTAAGGCGACGGCTGGTGGCTCGCTCACGAAGGAGCAGCAGGAGCGACCCTGCGAGCAGAACTACGAGAACGCAAATGGCGATAAGAAAACGTGATTTTTTCATAATTAGGGTGGGTATCTTACTGCAAAGATAACACCGCACCTGCCCAAAAAGATTCTACATTTTGGGTACAAAATCACACTGTATAGAGGGGGAGTGGGAGCCTACTCTCGGTTGTCGATTTTACCGCGATAGACCACAAACCTCTGGAAGAGGTACTCGGTGGAGAGGTTAAGACCCATATTGAGGCCTGTGACGAGATACTCGTTCCACATAAGTCCCTCTGCGAGCCACTCGCCGAGGATGGTAGTTGCGGGGGTGAATACGCAGTAGTATGCCAACACTTTGAGCATTGCGGGGCCCACATTGGCTGTGGACTTGAAGGTGAACTTGCGATTGAGGGTGAAGTTCCAAACGATCGACAGCAACAGCGAAATGAGGTAGCAGGGCCAGTAGCGCCATGTTGTGAGCTCATTGAGGAGGGCGAAGGAGCCCATCTGTATGATGCCTGCGCTGGCCGAGAAAAGGACGAATT
>JAFYRC010000284.1 GCA_017547065.1 Tidjanibacter sp. | reverse complement strand
TTTTATCACTATGAAGAAGCAACTCAAAGCCGCCCTCATTTATGATTTTGATGGCACACTCTCCCCGGGAAATATGCAAGAGTATGGTTTCATCGAAGCCATAGGACGCAGTAACGAAGAGTTTTGGAGCGAAAGTAACGTGTTGGCCGACTTCTACGATGCCGACCCCATCCTGAGCTATATGTTCAAAATGTTGGAGCACGCCGGCAAAACCGGTTTCCCCATCAAACGTGAAAAGTTCCAACAAACAGGTCGCAACATCCAACTCTACAATGGCGTACGTGAGTGGTTTGGTCGCATCAACCGCTATGGCGAAGAGAGGGGCATTGAGATTCTGCACTACATCAATTCCTCGGGCTTGAAGGAGATTATCGAGGGCACACCCATCGCCGGGGAGTTCAAAAAGATCTACGCTTGCGAATTCCTATACGACGAAAAGGGCGACGCCTACTGGCCTGCCGTGGCGATCAACTACACCAATAAGACACAGTTTATCTACAAGATTAATAAAGGCGTGGATAGTGTGAGCGACTCTCACCTGGTCAATGCCTATGTACCCGATGCCGAGCGCCCCGTGCCCTTTGAGCACATGATTTATGTGGGCGATGGTACCACCGACATTCCCTGTATGAGGCTTGTGTGCGATAGGGGTGGCCACTCCATTGGTGTCTACAACCCCACCTCGGAGAAGGACCACGGCAAAACAAAACTATTGCTTTCGCAGAATAGGGTTTCTATGATTTCGCCCGCCGATTATAGTGAGGGCGGACGTATGGACACCATTGTGAAGACCATCCTCGATAAGATTGCCACCGATGCACGCATTGCCGAACTGGCCGCCGAGGAGTAAACACCTATATAGTATATACTAAAAAACCTATAACGATGATTTTTGCAACCAACAACGCCCACAAGCTCGAAGAGGTAAGGGCCATACTTGGCGAGGAGTTCTCGCTGACCACCCTGCGCGAGGCAGGCATTACCGAGGATATTCCCGAGGAGGAACCCACAATTGAGGGCAACGCCCTTGCAAAGGCTCGCTACGTGTGGGCCAAGACGGGTGTGGACTGCTTTGCCGACGACACAGGCCTTGAAGTGGATGCACTGAATGGCGCCCCCGGCGTACACTCGGCGCGCTACGCCACCGACGGACACGACTTTGCGGCCAACCGCACCAAGTTGTTGCGTGAGTTGGAGGGCAAGGAGCAGCGCACCGCACGCTTCCGCACAGTGGTAGCTCTAATTATCGGCGGTCAAGAATACACCTTTGAAGGTATCGTAGAGGGCGAAATCACCCACGAAGAGAGGGGTGAAGGTGGCTTTGGCTACGACGCACTCTTCCGCCCCGAGGGCTATGCTCAGACCTTTGCTGAGCTGCCCGCCGAGGTGAAGAATGACATCAGCCACCGAGGACGCGCAATGCGTCTGTTGGCCGCTTGGTTGAGGGAAAATCAGTTGTGAGCGTAGGAGATAACGTCGGAGCAGGATATGTGGTCGCCACCCAGCACCACAAGTCGCTCCACAACGTTGTGTAGTTGGCGCACATTGCCACTCCACGTCATATCCGCCAGCTCGCTCATAGCCTCCTTGTCGATGGTTTTTGTCGGCAGGCTATATTCGCTACAAATCTCATCCAGAAAATACTCAACAAGTTGTGGAATATCCTCCACACGCTGCGACACGGGCGGAACTTCGAGCACCATCACACCAATACGATGGTAGAGGTCCTCTCGGAAGTTGCCTTTGGCAATCTCACTTTCGAGGTTTTTGTTGGTTGCGGCCACAACCCTCACGTCAACCTCAATATCTTTGTCACTACCCACACGGCAAATCTTGCGTTCTTGCAGAGCACGCAACACCTTCGCCTGGGCCGCGAGGCTCATATCGCCCACCTCGTCCAAAAACAGAGTGCCACCAATGGCCTGTTCGAACTTGCCCTTACGTTGGCGCACAGCCGAAGTGAATGCACCCTTCTCGTGACCAAAGAGCTCACTTTCAATCAACTCCGACGGAATGGCCGCACAATTGACCTCCACAAATGGGCCGTCACAACGGCTACTCTGGAGGTGTATTTGTCGGGCCACCAACTCCTTGCCCGTGCCATTTTCGCCCAAAATCAACACCCTGGCATTACTTGGCGCGATGCGGTTAATCATCTTGCGCAATCGGCACATTTTCTCCGACGAGCCAATCATCTCGAAACTCTGGCACGATTTTTTCCTTGTAGTAGGATGGCGGCGGGCCGGTTGCGACTCCGACTCCTTGGTGGTCAAGGCATTTCGCACCGCCATCAACAGGCGGGCAACATTCACCGGCTTCGACACAAAGTCCACGGCGTGGTGGCGCATACAGCCAATTATGCTCTCCGGTGTTGTGACCGCCGAAAGAGCAATCCACGGCACACCCGCCAATGG
>JAFYRC010000283.1 GCA_017547065.1 Tidjanibacter sp. | reverse complement strand
GTCTACGGGCTGACCCAGCTCGGAGAGATTGTCGGCGGTGTACCACTCGTTTGCGGCCTTGATGTTCTCGTAGTAGCTCTTGGTGGGGTCGATGATCAACGAGGTGTAGTCTTTCCACTTGTCGGGATAGCCAATCTTCACGGTGAAGGTGGCGAGTTTCTCCTGGGCCTTAACCTTTGTGGCCTCGCTCATCCACTCCAACGCATTGATGTGCTGCGAGAGGGCCTCTTGGAGGTTACCCACAATGGTGAGCATCTTCTCCTTATACTCTGCGGGGAAGTATTTTGCAACATAGATTTCGCCCACAGCCTCCGAGAGGAGCGAGTTGGCAGCACCCAGCGAACGTTTCCAACGGGGCCTCTGCTCCTGCTGACCCGAGAGGGTGCGACCATAGAAGTCGAAGGTGGCCTCGGCGAAGTCGTCCGAGAGGTAGGATGCGGCACCACGCACCTCGTGGAAGAGGAGGTAGTCTTTGATTGTACGGAGGGGTGCGCTACCGATGAGTTTGTTGGCACGAGCGAGTGCGGGCTTCTGAGCTACAACCAACTCCTCGGGCAACTGCAAGCCGAGAGCCGCAGTGTAGGCGCTCCAATCGATGTTACGGTAGGCACGACGGAGAGCTGCGGAGGTGAGGCGGTTGTAGTTCTTGTGGGGGTTGCGGAGCTCCACATTGGTGTAGTGCGACTCGGCAAGGGCGTTCTCAATGGCCATGACCGACTCGGCAATCCTTGCAGCCTCCTCCTCGGCATAGCCTGCCAGGAGCATCACACGGCGAATGTAGGCAACATAGGCGGTACGAATAGCCTCGCCACTCTCGTCAAAATAGTAGTCCCTGTCGCCAAGACCCAAACCGGCCTGACCGAGGTAGAGCACATTGGCCGAGGTATTCATCTCGTCGGCACTAACCATTGCATAGAAGAATGGATTACCACTTGTGCGGTGGAGCTGGCCAAGCAGAGCGCTAAGTTCACTACGAGAGTCCACAGCCTCAATGGTTTGGAGGGCCGCTTTGAGGGGCTCGGCACCATCGGCATTGAGTTTGGCACTATCGAGGCCCATACGGTAGAGGTCGGCAATCTTCTGCTCCACACTACCCTCCTCGGTACCCTTGGTCTGCAACTCAGCAAAGAGCTCTTTGATGCGGAGCTCGTTGCTCTCACGGAGCATGTCGAAAGCACCATAGCGCGAGTACTCGGGCTTCATGGGGTGGTTGCGCTGCCAACCGGCAGTAAAGTGCTCGTAGAAGTCATCTTGGAGAGCATAGCTCTCGTCGAAGTTGGCGGTGTCAATCGCAGGGGTTTTCTTGTCGCCACAGCACGATGCCAGGGCGGCTACGGAAAACAGAGTGATCATAATTTTTTTCATAAACAGTTTATCTTTTTTTACACTTAAACGCAAATTTGGTGTGAAACATTGCAAAGATACTACTTTTTTGTATATTTGTGAAAACATAGTTTCTAACCCTTAATAAAACGAAGAGCAATGAAACGATTTTTTAGCATTGTTGCCGTGGCTCTGTTGAGCCTTGCAACCCTCACTCCCGCCAGCGCACAAAGACGTGGCGAGTGGTGTATTAAAGGTGGCCTTGGCGAACTCTCAATCCCCGACTTTGTGGGCGTTCTGGCAACCGGACTCAGCGTGTCGTTTGACAACACCGAAGGTACTGAAACAAAGGAATTTGCACCCCTGACCAACCCCAACGTGGAGATACTCTACAGAATCAACAACTGGTTTGCTCTCGGAGCCTCCGTGTCGGCCGGCTACTGCTCGGCCAAGTCGGTGTTTATCAACACGGGCAGCACCAACAAAGAGTCCAGCGCATTCTACCCCTCATTGCAACTCTGCGCCCAGACAACCTACTTCCGTAGCGGAGAATTTTCGATGTATGGCTCGTGGGGCGTGGGAGCGATGGGATTCTTTATTGACCAGTGGACTGCCGATGGTAGCAACAACATCAACAGCGCCGCCATCACCATCATGGCTAACGCCTACCCATTGTGCTTCTCCTACGGTGGTCGCACGGGTGGTTTTGCCGAGCTCGGCTTGGGCGCCAAGGGTGTGTTAAACGTGGGCATCTACCACGCCTTCTAACAGTTAACAATCAAGAACTTACACAAAAATGTCTGTACGCAAAATCTACTACCCCCAGGGGGTTTGTTCGCAACTCATCGAGATTGAGCTTTCCGACGACGGAGCCACCATCGAAAAGGTCCAATTTGTGGGCGGTTGCCACGGCAACACCCAGGGCGTTTGTCGCCTTGCCGAGGGCCGTCCGGTGGCGGAAGTTGTGGCCCTGCTGAGCGGTATCGACTGCCGTGGCCGAGGTACTTCGTGCCCCGACCAACTCGCAAGGGCTCTATCAGAGATAGAGGGCTAACTACGGATTGGGCTCCGACATCCCAAACAAGTG
>JAFYRC010000282.1 GCA_017547065.1 Tidjanibacter sp. | reverse complement strand
CTCGTGTGTGATTGCCTCGTCGCTCTATGCGGGCAACACTGGCTGCGCATTTGGCTGTATCGGTTTGGGCGACTGCGTGTCGAAGTGCGACTTCGGTGCTTTGAGCATGAACCCCGAGACCGGTCTTCCCGAGGTTGACGAGGAGAAGTGTACCGCTTGTGGCGCTTGCGTGAAGGCATGCCCCAAAATGGTTATCGAGCTGAGGAAGAAAGCCCCCAAGGGTTGCAAGATCTATGTATCGTGCGTTAACAAGGATAAGGGCGCTGTTGCTCGCAAGGCTTGTAAGGTGGCTTGTATCGGTTGTGGCAAGTGTGCCAAGGTATGTGCTCACGGTGCAATCACTGTGGAGAACAATCTTGCATACATCGACTACACCAAGTGTAAGTTCTGCCGTAAGTGCGTGGCTGAGTGTCCTACCGGTGCAATTGTAGAGTTTGGCTTCCCTGTTCGTAAACCCGCTGCAGAGGTTGCTCCCGCTGCACCTAAGGCAGAGGCTCCCAAAGCAGAGGTGGAAGTGAAAGTAAACGAAACCGCTAATAAAACAGAGTAGAGAGTATGAAGACATTTCCTATTGGCGGTATTCATCCGTCGGATAATAAACAATTCAGCAAAGGTGCTGCCATTGAGCGCTTTCCACTGCCTAAAACAGTTGTGATTCCTCTGGCACAGCACATTGGTGCACCCGCAGTGGCATGTGTTGCCAAGGGCGACAAGGTGTTGGCAGGTCAGGTTATCGGTACTGCCGGTGGCTTTGTGTCGAGCAACATCCACTCCTCGGTGTCGGGTACCGTTACCGCTGTTGACGCTAAGGCCGATGCACAGGGCTTGATGAAACCTTGCGTGACCATCGCAGTTGAGGGTGACGAGTGGGTTGAGAGTGTTGATTTGAGTACCACACTCGTGAAAAACATCAACATGGAGGCCAAAGATATCGTTGCTAAGGTATCGGAGATGGGTATCGTTGGTATGGGTGGTGCAACATTCCCCACCCACGTTAAACTTTCGGTGCCTCCCGGAAAGAAGGCCGAGTGCTTGATCATCAACGCCGTTGAGTGTGAGCCTTACCTTACTGCCGATTACCGCGTAATGCTCGAGAAGGGCGAGGAGCTGTTGGTTGGTTCGAGGATTTTGGCCAAGGCTATTGGCGTAGATAAAATATATATAGGTGTGGAGAACAACAAGCCCGATGCAATCAAAGAGTTGCAGAAGTTGGCTGACACCTATGTTGAGATTGAGGTTGTACCCTTGCAGATGCGCTACCCCCAGGGTGGTGAGAAACAGCTGATCGCAGCCGTTACCGGCCGCCAGGTGCCCAGCGGTGGTCTGCCCATCGACGTTGGTGCTGTTGTTCAGAACGTGGGCACTGCACTGGCTGTGTATGAGGCTGTGATGAAGAATAAACCTCTGGTAGAGAGGGTGGTGACCGTTACTGGTTCAACCCTTGCTTCACCCAAAAATCTCCTCGTGAGGGTGGGTACTCCTATGAGCGAGTTGATTGAGTATTGCGGTGGTATGGAGGGTATCGGTAAGGTTGTAGCCGGTGGTCCTATGATGGGACGTGCCGTGAGCAACGTGGATGCTCCCGTGACCAAGGGTACCTCGGGCGTGCTGCTCATTCCCACTGCCGAGTCGCTCCGTCAGAAACCCGACACCTGTATCCGTTGCGCCAAGTGCGTGGAGGCTTGCCCTATGGGCTTGGAGCCCTATCTGCTCTCGAAGATGTCGAAGAAGGAGATGTTCGACGAGTGCGAGGCTCACAACATTGCCGACTGTATCGAGTGTGGTTGCTGTACGTTCAGCTGCCCCGCATACCTTCCTTTGCTCGACTGGTTGCGTATCGGTAAGGGCGAGGTTATGAAACGTATGAGGGCTCGTGCCGCTGCAAAGAAATAAATGGAGTAAACGAATAAAAAAGAGATATAATTATGAGTACTCAAAAATTGGTGATTTCGCCTGCTCCGCACGTTCACGGTAGCAACGATACTCGCCGTATGATGGGCGATGTGCTTATCGCATTGCTGCCCGCATTGGTAGTGTCGGTTGTGGCTTATGGCTGGCAGGCATTTGTCGTAACTGCTTTCTCGGTGGCTTGCTGCGTGCTGACAGAGTGGTTTATTCAGAAATTTTTGCTCAAAGGCCCCGCAACCCTCGGCAACCTTTCGGCCGTGGTGACCGGTGTGCTTTTGGCCTTCAACCTTCCCTCGAACATTCCTCTGGGCTTGGTTGCTATTGGTGCTGTGGTTGCCATCGGTATCGGTAAGATGACTTTTGGTGGCCTTGGTAAAAACCCCTTCAACCCCGCATTGGTGGGCCGTGTGTTCTTGCTTATTGCCTTCCCCGTGGCAATGACCACCTTCCCCGAGGCAGCAGGTGCAGTGAGTGGTGCAACTCCTTTGGCTGTTGCTAAGGAGGCCTTGAAGACCGGTACTCCCGTGAGTGAGGTGGTTGCAAACTTCGACTTTGCAGCTATGAGCCTTGGTATGAGGAGTGGTTCGCTGGGTGAAATCTCGGCTGTTGCTCTGTTGTTGGGATTTGTATGGTTGCTTGTTAGGAAGGTGATTACTTGGCACATCCCCGTGTTTGT
>JAFYRC010000281.1 GCA_017547065.1 Tidjanibacter sp. | reverse complement strand
GTTTTTTCTGATTCATAAAAGTTTAATTTTTTGGTTTGTAAATATGTTTAATTGTCTCTTTTTTGCGCCTTTCGGGTCCAATTAACTCTGCGAAGTTAGAGTTTTTTTCTTAATAAGTCCTTTTAGACCCTAAAATAATACTCCGCTCTCGGGATTTTTTTGCAATCCGAGGTGGGTGTAGGCCAATTCGGTTACCTCCCTACCGCGGGGTGTGCGTTTGAGAAAGCCCTCTTTAATAAGGAATGGCTCATAAACTTCCTCAATGGTTCCCGCCTCCTCGCTCACGGCTGTAGCGATTGTGTTGAGGCCCACGGGGCCACCACCAAACTTCTCGATAATGGCTAATAGAATCTTGTTGTCCATCTGGTCGAGGCCTCGGGAGTCGATGTTCAGGGCGCCCAGCGCGTGGCGAGTGATGGCAAGGTCAATTTTACCATCGCCCATAACCATTGCAAAGTCCCTAACCCTACGCAACAGTGCATTGGCAATACGGGGTGTGCCCCTACTGCGTAGAGCCACTTCGTGGGCTGCCTGATCGTCGATGTCGATACCCAAGATGTTGGCCGAACGCTTCACAATGCCGCTCAACACCGAGGTGTCGTAGTACTCCAAATGGCAGGTAATACCAAACCTCGCCCTCAAAGGCGATGTCAGCAAGCCGCTACGGGTGGTGGCGCCGATAAGTGTAAAGGGAGCCAACTCAATCTGTATGCTACGAGCCGAAGGACCCTTGTCGAGTACGATGTCGATCTTGTAGTCCTCCATTGCCGAGTAGAGATACTCTTCCACAATGGGGCTCAAGCGGTGGATCTCGTCAATGAAGAGCACATCACCCTCCGAGAGGTTCGTAAGTAGGCCCGCCAGGTCGCCCGGTTTGTCCAATACGGGGCCGCTGGTGACCTTCAAAGTTGTGCCCATCTCGTTGGCCACGATGTTGGCCAGAGTTGTTTTGCCCAATCCCGGAGGGCCGTGGAACAAAACGTGGTCGAGTGACTCGCCCCTCATGAGGGCCGCCTTGATAAACACGCGGAGGTTGTCCACAATCTTGTCCTGACCGTGGAAGCTCTCCAACTCCTGCGGGCGGATTTTGTTCTCAAAATCCACGTCGCTCTCTATATTCCTAATACTCGATTGTACCATTTCTTATTCTTTTTACTTTGTTCGTCTTCTTCGTCGGCCTCAAACTTCTCCCTCACGATTTGGCCCATACTTTTGCCCGAAATCTTGCTTTCGAGCCACGAAAGGATGTCGATGTAGTAGAACGTGCGCCTTTCGTAGGGGTGGGATGCGTATGGTTTGAGCCTTTCATAGAGTATCTTCATCTCCTTTTTGAGGTCAATGGCATTGATGTTGCCGAAGCTCTTGAAGAACGACAGCAACACAGCCTTCATTTCGGTCATATCCCTCATCTTCACAATGAACGAGTAGACCGAGCGAATCTGGTAGTCGATGTTGAAGTCGAGCCCCGCATCATAGAGCGCCATAAGGTTCAACATTCGGGCGTAGCATTGTAGGTCGCGGCGGATGTTGTGGTCCTTGACGGAGATGATATACGAGAGGTATTCTATACACTTGTGGTAGTTGCCGTCACCAAAATAGAGGGTTGCCACTTTGTAGTAGATGGGCATTTTCTCGTGGATGGTTAGACGGTTGTCATACTTTTTCAGGTAGGAGTCGATGTTCTTCACAATCCACAGGCCCTCCTTGTAGGTGCCGGCCATTATACACTTGTTGAGCTGGCCGGTGAAGAGGATCTGTTGCGAAATCATCGCCGCATTATCGTTGAGGGTGCTGATGGTTTTGGTTTCGCGCTCAAACTCCTCAAGCGTACGCACAAAGGCTTTGTACTTGTGCATCAGGTACATACCATCCAATACGTGGGCATAACCACGCATGTAGCCATCATACATCACCTCCTTCATTTCGGGGTGGGTGTTAAAGTGGTCCACCCATTTGAGTGCATAACGATAGGAGAGTGTTGTGCGGTGGCTGATGTAGTAGTACCACGCCTTCACCTGGTAGAAATAGAAGGTTTCGGTGAAGGTCATCGCTTTACCCTCATAGGCATCAATTTTGGGCTTGAAGTAGTTGTTGAGCCTATCGAGGTCTTTTTGTGAGCGGGCAAAGCCAATGTTCTGGTGGAGGGCATAGCACTGCACCGATAGGAGCGACAAGGAGGCAATGTTGTTGACCATGGTTGACACCATTCCGGAGGCCCTGGCGGTTTTATCGGCCACGTGGCTCATCTCGCTCGAATAGCTTAACACTTTCAGTTGTCGTTGGAGGTCTACGATGTCCAGCAGGGCTGACCATTGCTCGGTCTCCTTGGCCTTAATCTCCACTCTTTCGAGCACCTTCTGCGCCTCGGTGTAGAGTCCCTTGTCGAAGAGAATCTTCACAAAGTCGATCTGCTCGCGAATTTGCAGGCTTGTGGAGTGCTGTACGTTGAGCAGTCGGAGGGAGGTGAGAATCTGTTTGTAGAGGTGGGCTTTGAGGTTGGGCAACTGCTGCTTGCTAATCTCGGGGCACAGCGCAAGTACCTTTGCCTCGTCGTATTGCTCCAGGGTGTCGAGGCAGTTGAAAAGCTGGATGAACTTGGCCTCGCCATTGCTGTCGAGCCTTGTGGCGTAGAGCTTGAAGTTGCGCTTTTCAGCCTTACTCATCAGCTTGACAAGGTCGAACACGGCTTCTCGCTTTTCGATTTTCTTGTATGTTTTGCTTTTGTTCATCTTGCGTTTGGTTTTTGTGTGGTAATTCTACGCCATTCATTTTGTTGTTGTCGACAAAATATGACCCCTGGGCCACTGTAGCAGTGGTTTTGTGTGGGGTGAAGCGCTCCGATGTCCAACCACACCTCAAAGCTAATTATTTTCCTCGAAAACACCGCACAAAATCGAAAATACTTTCATTTTTTTGCTTCCGAGTGGTCCAAAAATGGACGCTCTACACTTGCACACCTGCGAATAATGGGTATCTTTGTGCATACAAAAATATTAAATCTTCTGCGATTATGGATGTTACTTTGCTGGGTATTTTAGCCCTTGTTTGTGCTGCGGTGGGCGTTGTGGGATGCATTGTCCCCATCCTCCCCGGAACACCAATTTGCTATGTCGGCATCCTGCTTTGTCAGTGGGCCGGAGCCGAATTTTCCACCCAGAATCTTGTTGTGTGGGCGGTGCTTGCAGCTGTGGTTACGGTGGTCGATAACTTCCTTCCTGTGTGGATGACCAAGCGCTTTGGTGGGTCGAAGGCGGCAACGAGAGGCTCTCTTATAGGCATCATTGTCGGACTCTTTGCGGGCCCCCTCGGACTAATCCTTGGTCCCTTCTTTGGCGCGCTCATTGGCGAACTCACCCACAATGGCTCCGATAGTGCAAGGGCCTTCAAGGTTGCCTTTGGCTCTTTTGCGGCGTTTATTTGTGGCACGGGCCTGAAACTTGCGGCTTCAGCCTATCTCACCTGGCAGATTATACAATATGTGTTCTAAGGACTGTTAATTGACGTGTGCCGGATCGGCATATTTCTGTGGAAAACAAAAGGAGAAACCGTGAAGGCTTCTCCTTTTTTGTTGACAAATTCTAACCGTAGTTACGCAGGATGCGTGATTGCTTATTTGTTGATTATCAGTGCAATATCATGGTGTTAGAAATAAAAAAGAGGATAAATCTTTCGACTTATCCTCTTGGAGTAGCGGGGGAAGGACTCGAACCTCCGGCCTCCGGGTTATGAGCCCGACGAGCTACCAACTGCTCTACCCCGCGGTACGTTTGCGAGTGCAAAGGTAGTGGTTTTTTCCTATTTTGCAAAACTTTTTGTAAAATTAACCACCCCGCGACACAATCTCGGCGCGTAGTAGCCTATGGATCAGACCCTTTGGGGCTCATATTTTTTTGCTCCTCGTCGGTGGCGCTTTGGCTCAAATGGGCGCTACGTTGATCGCTCGCCCGAAATGCCGACTAATAGCCGAGGGGCATGACGACCATTGTCTCGGGGCGGGGGCCAAAGGTGGCTACGGCTCGCACGCAGAATTCGTGGTATTTGGGAAAGGACCACTCATGCCAACTGTTGTTGGTTCCCATACGAACAACGGGAATTTCGGGGTGTTTGGGGGACGAACTATCTCTATCCACCTCCACTCCGTCCACAACCTCTGCAATTACCATTGCCTCCACCTCCGTTGATGACCAATATCCATACTCGCCACCATTGGCCAATGGGGTTGCGCCCAACTGGAAACACTCGAAAAGTGTATTGCTCACAGCCTCATAGACCTCTTTGTTCAGTGTGAACATCTTCAACTCCTCAATGGCGGGAATATACCATTCGTCGCCCAATTCGGCACACCAAGCAAAGGCGGGAAATTTTCTTTTCCAACCACCATCTATCTGTATCATCATCATATTTACAGCACCATTCTCTTTGTTGTATGTCTGGCTGGTGTTTCCTATTTCATAACCGTCTGTTGCCCAAGCCAATCGTGGCGACTCCTCCAAGCTGACAATTTTACCTCTCTGGCCGCTCTCATCCACCCAAAAGACAACGCCCATTTTATCATCATCGCAATAAAAGTCACCAACCTTATAGGTGTTCTTTTGTGCCGAGGCGATGGTTATGTTGCAAAATAGTTGGGCGCATAAAAACGCAATGAAAAGAATCTGTTTTTTCATGATGATGTGTGGTGTTAATGCGAAGTGTTTCAATGGTTTATAGGCGCTCGTAGTCTACAAACGAGAATGGGTGCTCGAAGTCCTTGCCTCGTTCGAAATCTTCGCGACAAACCTCGCGCCACACGGTAGGGTCAATATCGGGGAAGCAGGTGTCACCCTCCACCTCGATGCCCACATGGGTGATGTAGAGCTTGTCGGCCAGAGGCATTGCCTGGCGATAGATTTCGCCACCACCAATCACAAAAACCTCCTCCTCGCCCTCGCACATGGCAAGTGCGGCTTCCAATGAGGTGGCCATTTCGCAACCTTCAATCGAGAGTTCGGCGTTGCGAGTGATGACAATGTTGCGCCTGCGGGGTAGGGGGCGACCAATACTTTCGTATGTCTTGCGGCCCATAACCACGGAGTGTCCGAGAGTTACGGCCTTGAAGTGGGCAAAGTCTTCGGTGATGTGCCAGGGCATAGTGCCGCCCGTGCCGATTACGCCGTTCTTTGCCACGGCTACGATGAGTGATACTTTGGAACTCATTATCGCACGATGATTATAGGATTATTACCTTTCTTGTCATTGGGTAGGTGCGTGTGGTTTTTTTTGTCGGGATTAGAACGACATCGGAGCTTTGATTGTGGGGTGGGGGCTGTAGTCCACAATTTCAATGTCCTCATAGCGCAAATCGGCGATGTTTTTCACCTCCGGATTCAGACGCAAGCGGGGCAGGGGGCGAGGTTCGCGCGAAAGTTGCTCGGCAGCCTGCTCCAAATGGTTAATGTAGAGGTGAGTGTCGCCCAAAGTGTGTACAAATTCTCCGACCTCCAAATCGCAAATTTGTGCGATAATATGCGTTAGAAGAGCGTAGGACGCAATGTTGAATGGAACGCCCAAAAAAGTGTCGGCGCTACGTTGGTAGAGTTGGCACGAGAGCTTTCCTTCGGCTACATAGAACTGAAAAAGGACGTGGCAAGGGGGTAAAGCCATGCCTTCGACGTCAGCAACGTTCCATGCCGAGACGATCATTCGCCTCGAATTGGGATTTGTTTTTATGGTGTGGATAACCTCGTCAATTTGGTCGATAACCCTGCCGTCGGGAGCGCCCCAACTGCGCCACTGCGAGCCATAAACACTGCCAAGATCGCCATAGCGGTAGCCCTCGATTGGCGACTCCTCGGCCTCGGCCGATTTTGCCAGAAACTCCTCGCGCTCCACGGGCTCGATGTTGTTTTTGGCGCACAACTCGCCATAGAATCTGTATGCATCGTTATCCCAAATATGCACGCCATTGCGCACTAAGTAACCGATGTTGGTGTCCCCTTTCAGGAACCACAACAGCTCGTGCACAATGCCCTTGGTAAAGACCTTTTTGGTGGTCAGCAAGGGAAAGCCATCTGCGAGGTTAAACCTCATTTGATAGCCAAAAATACTCTTCGTGCCTGTGCCCGTGCGGTCGCCCTTGACAACGCCCGTGTCACAAATGGTTTGCAATAGTTCGAGATATTGTTTCATGATAGCTTGGTTTATGCCTTTTTAAGTTCAAAATTACCCTCTTTGTCGAGCACTCCGTATACTGGCTCGTGGAACCAGTTACCAAGGAAAAAAGCCTTTTGTCCTCCATTGAGAACGAACTCTTCGGCGCAGTGGTTG
>JAFYRC010000036.1 GCA_017547065.1 Tidjanibacter sp. | reverse complement strand
GCGGCAGCAGCGGCAGCGGCTTTTTTCTCTGCTACTTTGGCAGCGATAGCCTCTTTGGTTTTGGTCTCCTCTGCGATAGCTGCTTTGTGAGCTGCTACTTTGTCAGCGGCGATTTTACCGGTTTTAGCGGCGATCTTAGCGTTTTTCTCCTCGATCCACTTGTTGAACTTAGCCTCTGCGGTAGCCTCGTCGAAAGCGCCTTTAGCTACGCCACCAAGGAGGTGTTTTTTGTACAAAACGCCCTTGTAGGAGAGGATTGCACGGCAAGTATCAGTGGGTTGTGCGCCTTTCTGCAACCAGTCGAGTGCTTTGTCAGCATTCAACTCGATTGTAGCAGGATTGGTATTAGGGTTGTAAGTACCAAGTTTCTCGATGAACTTACCATCGCGTGGCGCCCTGCTATCTGCGGCAACGATGTGGTAGAAGGCGTAGCCTTTTTTACCGTGGCGTGCCAAACGAATTTTTACAGACATTGTGCGTAAAAGTTTAGTTGTTAATAAATTATGTTACTTTGTGCCGTTGGCTTTCACACCAATCAGCCCGCAAAGATACATATAAAATTGAGAATTGAAAATTGAGAATTGAAAATTTTCGTTTTTTTAACACAAAAAGAGGCTGATTTGCAATAAAATGCGCCCCAGTGTCCACTCTGTTTGTGCCTACTTCCTTTCGGGGAAGCGGGCGTTGGCAGAGTTGAGAATTTTCATAAGCTCCTTTTTCATTGACTTTGCAAGAGCGGGCCTCTTGCGCGACAAATCGTTCTGCTCCGAGAGGTCCTTCGACAGGTCGTAGAGTTCATACGACTCATCCTCGTAGAAGTAGATCAATTTGTATTTTCCCTTGCGGATTGCCGACTGGGGCTTGGTCTTTGAAATGGCCTTGTCGTCAACGCCAATCTCGTCAATGGCGGTGTAGTATGCATCTCCCTCGGGGTGGTAGTATGGGAAGTGCCATATCATCGTTTTATCCTTGGCCACACGACCCTTGCCTGTCAGCAGTCCCAACAGCGAGCTGCCGTCAAGGGGCCTCGAAGGCTTGGCTCCGGCAACCTCCATGATGGTCGGGTAGAGGTCGAGCTGACTAACGAAGTCGTTCGACACGCCCTGCTTGAAGGCCTTGGGATAGGAGATGATCATGGGTATCCTGATGCCACCCTCATAGAGATTCCACTTGCTACCGCGGAGGGGCCTGTTGTTGGCAAACTGTGGGTGTCCGCCATTGTCCGACGAGAAAATCACAATAGTGTTCTCATCAAGGCCCGTTTCTTTCAGAGCAGCCATCAACTGGCCGATATAGTGATCCACGCGGTCGACATATATCGCATACTGAATCTGCTGGTCGTCCCAATCGGGGTACTCGGCCTTGAACCTGCTAAGGATCTCCTCCGACTGCACCCTGAAAGGAGTGTGGACATAGTAGTGACTCACATAGAGGAAGAATGGTTTTTTGTGTTCCTGCTTCAAGAACTCGATAGACTTCTCGGTGAGTTCATCCTCGGGGTAGGCGGGGGAGTCGGGTGTTTCGGTTTTTCTTGCCCACGAGCCATAGGTGTTGGCAGTCCACTGGAATCCTCTTTGTGCGGGGCCATACTGTTCGCTCCATCCGTTATACTCCTGATTGTGGGCCGATACGTGCCACTTACCTGCGATGGCAGTCTTGTAGCCTGCATCTTTGAGGTCTTCGGCAATCGTTACGGATTCGAGGGGAAGGTTGAGTGTGAGAGGTGGAGGGAGGAGTTTTTTGTCCTCAAATTTCTTCCTCCACTTGTTGCTGTGCCAAGCGACAGCTCTCTTCTCGTAGCTTGTAACAAACTCGATACCCGACCTTGCGGGGTATTGTCCGGTCAGAAGACCCACACGCGATGCGGTGCTGATGGGGGCCGAGGCATAGGCCGAGGTGAACATCATACCCGTCGAGGCGAGCCTGTCGATATTGGGGGTCTCCACCAGGCGGTGCCCATAGAGATCGCCATAGCACGAGGGGTCGGCGTATCCCAGGTCGTCAATGTAGATCAGCATGACGTTGGGCCTTTGGTCGTTTGCGGCAAAAGCGCAGGTTGACGCAAGGCTGAACATACATCCAAAAACAGACTTATCAAGTAGATTCATGGTTTTAGTTGTGTGGTTTTGTGATGATAAAATATTTCTACAAAGGTATGACTATTTTTCCGAATATCCTTGGACGCTTGGTGGAAAAACGCGGTGACGGGTTGTTGTGTGGGATGTGTTTGTGAGGTTTTGGCAAAATGTCTATCTTTGTGGTCGGAAAGATGTCGGCACGTCCCAATTTAGTTTTACACGCTCCAATGAAAAAAGAGATCAAAGTTTCCAGTGTTGTTGTCATTCGCCTTACCGATGTGGCCAAGGCGGCGATGTGTGTGCACGCACTGCGCGGATTGAGGCGTGACTATCCCGATGTTAAGGTCACCGTGCTGACCACAACCTCTCTGCGTCCGCTGTTTAGAGCTCTCTCGGGGGTGGATTTTATCCTGGCCGACGATGTTAAATATAAGGGATTATTTGGCGGTCTTAAACTTTGGGCCAACATTCAGCGCCTTCGCGTGGACGGTGTTGCCGACCTGGAGGCCTCTGCCCGTAGCCGTCGCCTGCGCTTTTGCCTTACACCTTGGCGTAGGCGCACCTCGGTAATCGAGCGTGGAAAGGTGGAGCGACAACTCCTCACCCGCAAGTTCCGTAAGGTGATGGTGCAGCTGACCACCTTGTCGCAGCGTTCGCGCAATGTCTTCGAGCGCCTCGGCCTACCTTTTAGTATGCCCGCGCCCGTGCGACGCAGGCGCGCGAGTACGCCCCCGCACATTGCAACTATTCTGGCCGGCGAAAAGAACGGACGTTGGATTGGTGTGGCACTGTTGTCGCACCTCAAAGGCAACTGTTATCCGATTGACCAATCAGCCGAACTTATCAAGCTTCTCGCCTTACGCTACGAAAAGGTCTTTATATTTGGAAGTGGAATCTATCAAAAGCAATTTTGCGAGGGAATGGAGAGCCTTTTTCCGTCGGTTGTTTCGGTGGCCGAAAGAGCCTCGCTGGACGAGCAAATGGACCTCATTTCGGTGTTGGACGCTGTGGTTACGGTGGACCATCCCGTGTTGAGTTTGGCGTCGCTTGTGGGCACTCCGGCAGTTTCGATTTGGGGCGCAACCCACCCATTTATAGAGTCTTGTGGCTATGGCCAGGATCCCCGCTATGTGGTTCAGTTGGAGCTCGAATGTAGGCCTTGCTCGGCCGACGGACGCCGCCAATGCCTCTTTGGACACTACGGTTGCATGACTCACATCTCGCCAGAAATGGTCGCCTCCAAGCTTGTTAAGCTTGTTAAACCCTAAAAAATGTAATATTACTTTGTAGTTGAGTTATTGCGCTGATAGTCAGTGTGATAGCGGTGTGTTAACGCAATTTAACATGGTTTCCAATGTTAAATTATTATTAAAAAATTTTAATATGTTTGGAAGTTAGCACAAAATGCCCTTATCTTTGCAGTGAAGTTTTAAGGTTCATTTAGGTTAGTAGTTTTAGGTTAGTAGAAACAGGGTAAGAAGTGATTCTATCCCCTGTTTAGAAAAAAAGGTCGCGTTTGATTTAAAACGTGACCTTTTTTTTGTTTTTCGCACCATAGCACAATCTTTGCAGAAAATGATTTTTTAGTACAATAAAAAACAAGAAAACTCGTTTGGTTTTTTGAGTTTTCCACCCTACCTTTGCGGTGTGTAACTTACCTATATATAGTATATGGCAACGAATAACAGAGAACGCATAGTGTCGGTGGCGCAGGAGATGTTTCTCTCCCGCGGTATACGCTCGGTGAGGATGGACGACATTGCCCATGCCTGCGGAGTGTCAAAGCGCACGCTTTACGAACTCTTTAGTGATCGCGAGGAGCTCATTGGCGAGAGTCTGATGCGCCACGCAACCCGTATCCACGAATCGAGTCAGGAGGCCATTGCTCAGGCTGAAAATGTCCTGCACGCCTTCTGGTTGGAGGCCACCAACCGCAGCAACCATCACCAGGGGGTGAATACACTGCTCGAAGACCTTCGACGTTACTATCCCAAAGTGATGGATAGCCTTATGCCCCAAATTCACGAGGCTGTGGTGCTCCACACCCACGAGAAGCTCACCGAGGGTGTTAAAGACGGGCTTATACTTCCGAACCTCGACTTGGAGTTCTTCTCTCGTGCGCTGACCAACTATGTCTACGGCCTTGGGGTTATTGAGGCCAATACCGCCACTACGGGTGTGGCCATTACCTCACAGACCGTACCGAGTGCCATCCTCATTTTCCTGAGGGGCATTTCGACCGAGAAGGGTCGCAAGTATATCGACGAAAACTTATTAAAAACATTATAGAAAAATAGAACCATTATGAAGAGAATCTTTCTTTGTTTGGCTGCGATGTTGTCGGTTGGCCTTGGGGGCCTGGCGGCACAGCAGCTTGAACTCTCGCTCGACAAGGCACTCGAAATTGCCTTGAGCGAGAATCCGACGATTGTAGTGTCGGGTTTGGAGATCGAGCGTCAGGATTGGGTGCGCAAGCAGACCATCGGTAACCTCTTGCCCAATGTGTCGGTGCAGAGTCAGTACTCTTATAGCATTGTGAAGCAGGAGATGGCCAAGGGCCTTTCGTTTGGTGCCGACAATACCATCAGCAACACCGCATCCCTTTCGCTGCCCCTCTATGCCCCTGCCGTTTACGAAACGCTCAAAATGAACCGCACCCAGATGGAGCAGGCAGTGGAGAGTGCGCGCAGTTCGAGAATTACCCTCGTTAATGAGGTTAAAAAGGGATATTACAACATTCTGCTGGCCGAACAATCCCTTGCGGTTTTGAAGGAGAGCGAGCAGTCGGTGGCCAAAACAGTGGCCAACACCGAGGCTATGTACAAGCAGGGCCTTGCTTCCGAGTATGATCTTCTGTCGGCCCAGGTGCAGCTCAGCAACCTGCGCCCCAACATCGTGCAGACCGAAAACTCCATCAAGGCGAGCAAGCTGCTCTTCAAGATGTACCTTGGTCTGCCTGCCGAGGTTGACTTTGTGTTGGAGGGCTCGTTGGACGACTTTGCCGATGAGGTGGCTGCCGCCACGGTTCCTACCAATAGTGTGGACCTCTCCAATAATACAGACCTTCGCTCGTTGGAGTTCCAAAGCCGCCTGCTCGAACACCAGCTTCGCCTGACCAACGCCAGTCGTCTGCCCACCATTGCAGCCTTCTCGTCGTTCATCTACACCGGTAACGACAACTCAATGAATTTTAGTGAGATTATGGGTGATAGTATGGGTCTGGGCGGTGCCATGGGTGGAGGCTCATCGTCGAGCACCACAACCTCCAAGGAGTGGTGGTGGCAGAATCCTCTTTCGGCAGGTATCAGCATCAGCATTCCCCTCTTCTCGGGTGGCAAGAACATCAACAAGGCCCACGAGATTCGCAACTCGTTGCGTCAGCTCTCCATTCAGAAGGACTACCTCACACAGAGTGTGGGCGTGCAGGTGGAGAGTGCCTTCAACAACATCCTCGCCGCCAAGGAGAAGATGACCGCAAATGAAACTACCGTGCGCCAGGCAAGCAAGGCCTATGAGATTGCCCAGGTGCGCTACAATGCGGGTACAAGCACCATTTTGGAGCTCAACTCGTCGGAGTTGTCGCTCACCCAGGCCAAGCTGAACTACTCGCAGGCCATCTATGACTTCCTGGCCGCCCGTGCCGACTATGAGAAGATTATTGGAGTTGAGAAATAAGAATAGAGAAACAAAGATATGAAACGCAGTATTATGATTGTGGTGGCCGCAGTGGCCACACTCGCCCTTGCAGCTTGCAATGGCTCGAAAAGTAAAAATGCAGCAGAGGCTGTGCTCACACAGCAGACTACAACACTGACCAAGGTGGCTACCGTGGAGCTGAGGGACGTGGCACAGACCGTGGACTTTACTACCACGCTTTTGCCCTACAAAAAGTCGTTTATCACTCCCCAGATGGCTCTCCGCATCGACAAAATCAATGTGGAGGTGGGCGACCATGTGAAGGAGGGACAGGTTGTAGCAACCCTCGATAAGAACCAGTACAATCAGTCGGCCGTACAGCTGAAAAATGCCAAGCAGAACTTGGCTCGTATGCGCAGTGTGTATGAGGCAGGTGGCGTGAGCCGCTCGCAGATTGACGAGTTGGAAACTTCCGTTACCGTGTTGCAGGAGACCGTTGACAACTTGGAGCGCAACATTTCGCTCCGCGCCCCCTTCGATGGTGTTATCACAGGCCGCTATAACGAGCCCGGCGACTTGTTCTCAATGGCCGGTAATGCCGACGGCGGTATGGGTGTTTTGCAGGTGATGCAGATCGACCGCCTCAAAGCTGTTGTTGCTCTCTCGGAGCAGTACTACCCCCAGGTTTACAAAGGCATGAAGGTGAGCGTTGTGGCCGATGTCTACCCCGACCGTCAGTTTGAGGGCGTGGTGAACATCGTCTACCCCGCAATCAACTCCACCACCCACACCTTCAATGTGGAGGTGCTGGTACCCAACGCCAAAGAGGTTCTCCGCCCCGGTATGTTTGCCCGCACGGAGTTCAATATGGGCAACCGCAAGAGCCTTGTGGTACCCGATGTGGCTGTGCAGAAACAGATGGGTGTGAACGACCGCTATGTCTACGTCATCAAGGATGGCGTGGCTGAGCGCAGGGTTGTAACCGTTGGCCGCCAGGTGGGCGACAAGATTGAGATTCTTGCCGGCCTCAATGAGGGTGAGCAGGTTGCCATCACCGCACTGTCGAAAATCAAAAACGGCACACAGGTCGAGGTTGTGAAGTAGCCATACTTCACATTGGGAGTTAACCAACAAAAGAGAAAAAAGAGCAATGAAAATATACGAAACTTCCGTTAAGAAGCCCATCTCTACGGCCCTCATATTTGTTGCCGTGATTGTCTTCGGCCTTTTCTCGCTGAACAATCTGGCAATCGATATGCTGCCCGAGATGGACCTTCCTTCCATTTCGGTAATCACCACCTACACGGGTGCCAATGCCGAGGATGTGGAGAACAACATTACAAGGCGTATTGAGGACGGTCTGAATACCGTGAGCAACCTCAAGGAGATTACCTCCAAGTCGAGCGATGGTGTGTCGCTCGTGTCGCTCCAGTTTGAGTGGGGTACCAACCTCGATGAGGCCTCCAACGACATTCGTGATGCGCTGGGCCGACTCTCGGAGTATATGCCCGAGGACGCCGAGGACCCAATCATTTTCCGCTTCAACTCGTCGCTGATGCCAATTATGTCCTTTGCGATTACTGCCGAGGAGACCTTCCCTGCGCTCAACAAGATCCTTGAGGAGCAGTTCTCGAACCGACTGAGCCGTATTGACGGCGTGGGCTCGGTGAGTATTATGGGTGCCCCCGTGAGGGAGATTCAGGTCAATGTGGACCCTGTGAAACTCGAAGCCTATGGTCTTTCGGTGGAGCAGATTGGTGGTATCATCGCCCAGGAGAACATCAACACCTCGGGTGGTACGATTGATATCGGAAACCACACCTACAACATCAAGTCCGACGGCGAGTTTAACTCGTCTGACGATCTGAAGACCATCCTCATCAGCAACCTTGGCGGTCAGGAGGTCTACCTTCAAGACGTCGCCGAGATTAAGGACACCCTTGAGGAGGAAACCCTCGATGAGAGGGTCAACGGTCAGAAGGGTGTGAGGGTGATGATTCAGAAGCAGTCGGGTGCCAACACCGTGAAGATTGTTGAGAAGGTGAAGAAGATGTTGCCCGAGATTAAGCGCAACCTCCCCTCCGATGTTACCATCCACATCCTGAGCGACTCGTCGAAGAACATCAAGGATAGTATCAGCACACTGACCGATACGGTGATGTTCGCCTTCTTGTTTGTGATTTTGGTGGTATTGTTCTTCCTCGGAAGGTGGAGGGCTACGCTGATTATCTGCCTTACGATTCCCATTTCGTTGGTGGTGTCGTTCATCTACCTCCAACTCACGGGCGGTACGCTCAATATCGTTTCTCTCTCATCACTCTCGATTGCTATCGGTATGGTTGTGGACGATGCGATTGTGGTGTTGGAGAACATCACAACCCACATCGAGCGAGGCAGTAAGCCCCGCGAGGCGGCAATCTATGGTACCAACGAGGTTTGGCTGTCGGTTATCGCCACCACTCTGGTGGTTGTTGCCGTGTTCCTGCCCTTGACTATGGTCAAAGGTATGGCAGGTGTGCTGTTCCAGCAGTTGGGTTGGATTGTGTCGCTGGTGGTAACAACCTCGACCATTGCCGCAATCTCGCTCACCCCTATGCTCTCGGCAAAATTGCTTCGCATTGAGAACAATGCCCACGTGTATAAGGGCCTCGGCTTGATCTATAAACCCATTGACCGTTTCCTCGATTGGCTCGACGGTGCCTATGAGAAGACTCTCCGCTGGGCCCTCCGCCACAAGAAACTCATCTTCTTTGCACCTATGGTGGTGTTGGCGTTTGGTTTGTGGCTCTTTGCAACGAAGATTCCCACGGCGTTTATGCCCAGTAGCGATGGCGACCAGATGAGTGCAACCATCACCCTCGACCAAAACTTGAGCGTTGGTTACACCTCGGCTGTGGCTCGCCGTATCGACTCCATCATCTATGCCAAGTACCCCGAGGTGACATTGCTCTCCACAAGTGCCGGCTCGTCGAGCACTTCCAACGTGTTTGCCGCAATGAGCACCACGGGTAGCAATATTATCAACTACACCTTCCGACTTACCGACCCGAAGGATAGGGATCGTACCGTATTTGAGATTGCCGACGAGTTCCGTGCCGACCTGGCAGGTATTCCTGAGATTAAACGCTCCACTGTGAGCGCTGGTGGCGGTATGATGGCAATGGGTGGTAGTAGCTCCGTAGAGGTTCAGGTATTCGGCCACGACATCGAGCGCACCAACCAGATTGCAAGCGACCTGGTGGAGCAGTTCTCCCATCTGGAGGGCGCGAGGGATGTGCGTCTGTCGAGGGATGATATGAGGCCCGAGTTCAATGTAGAGTTCGACCGCAACCGCTTGGCATACTATGGCCTGAATACCTCCACCGTGGCAACGGCCATTCGTAACCGCATCAATGGTATGACCGCCTCGATCTATCGCGAAGATGGTGAGGAATACTACGTTAAGGTGCGCTACAATAAGGCCGACCGCACCTCGCTGGAGGATGTTGAGAATATCCTTGTCTACAACCAGAAGGGACAAGGCGTGAGGGTTAGGGACGTTGGTAAGGTTACGGAGGTATACGCTCCACCTACCATTGAGCGCCAAAACCGCCAGAGGCTTGTGACGGTTACCGTAGCACTCGGTAACAATGTGGCTCTGGGTGAGATGGTTGCCAGGGTGAATGGCGTGTTGGCCACCTATCCTCTGCCCGAGGATGTCTACACTGCTATTGGTGGCGACTTCGAGGATCAGCAGGAGTCTTTTGCCGACCTCGGTCTGCTGATGGTACTCATCGTGTTGCTTGTCTACATTGTGATGGCAACCCAGTTTGAGTCGTTCGTGATGCCCTTCATCATCATGTTTACAATCCTCTATGCGCTCCCCGGCTCGGCCATTGCGCTGTGGATTACCAACACACCCTTGAGCCTTATGGCCTTGATTGCCATAGTGATGCTTGTGGGTATTGTGGTGAAGAACGGTATTGTGATGGTGGACTTCACAAACCTCCTTCGTGAGAGGGGTGTGGAGATGTACGAGGCGGTGGTTTCGGCCGGTAAGAGCCGTTTGCGCCCCGTGTTGATGACCTCGCTTACCACCATCCTTGGTATGTTGCCTATGGCCCTCGGTTTGGGTAATGGTGCAGAGATGTGGCAACCTATGGGTATCACCATCATCGGTGGTCTGACCTTCTCGTTGGTGCTCACACTCATTGCCGTGCCCACCCTCTACTATGTCTTCATCGGACGTAGCGACAAGGCAGCTGCACGCCGTAAGGCCCGCCAGCAGCGCAAGTATGAAGAAAAGATGAAGGCCTTGGCCGAAAATAATCAGTAAAAACAAGTAATGCGACTATGAAAGCACTATTTATAT
>JAFYRC010000280.1 GCA_017547065.1 Tidjanibacter sp. | reverse complement strand
ATTTATTATTAACAAACAAATTAACTTATTGTAAATGAGCAAAATTTGCGAAATCACCGGAAAGACTGCTCAGTCGGGAAACAACGTTTCTCACTCGAACAGGCGCACCAAACGCAAATTCAATTTGAACTTGAAGACTAAGCGTTTTTGGAGCGAGGAGGAGAACCGCTGGGTTACTCTCAAAGTAACTGCTGCCGGTATCAAAACCATCAACAAAAAGGGTCTGGATGCAGCACTCAAAGAGGCTAAAGCACCCGCTAAAATTCACTAATCTTTTTTAAGTAAAACAAAAGTATGGCAAAAAAAGGTAAAGGTAACCGAGTACAGGTGATTCTCGAGTGTACCGAGCAGAAGGCTAGCGGTGTTCCCGGTATGAGCCGTTACATCACTACCAAAAACAAAAAGAACACACCCGACCGTATGGAGCGTAAGAAATACAATCCTTACTTGAAGAGGGTAACTATCCACCGTGAGATTAAATAAGGAGGAAAAGAACTATGGCAAAGAAAGTAGTTGCAACACTTAAGAAAGAGGGTGCAAACAAAGGTTTTACCAAATGCATCAAAATGGTTAAATCGGAGAAGACCGGTGCTTACGTTTTCAAAACTGACGTAGTTCCCACCGAGGAGGTTAAGGAGTTCTTCAACAAGAGGTAATTTCCCCACCCCACGATTAACCAAAGTATCTGGCCAAACGGGCCAAATACAAAAGGCGTTCCCATCGGAGCGCCTTGTGTGTTTTCAGGGGTTTTCAGTAGATAGTGCGGAGCGAGAGCTACCTATCTCGGTAGACTATTTCGCACTCAGAGCGGGAGTAGAGTTTCAGTTTACCGCTCTGCTCGTCCGGGCGATAGCAAAGAGTCGCGATCTCGTTTCCGTGCTCATCGTAGGTCCACACTTGCTTCTCCCTCACATACGAGGAATCTTCCTCTCTGTCGATTCGCTCCAACATACGCCCACTTTTGTCATACTTACATACAACCTCCTCGCCAATGCCCTCATCGACAAATCTTGTTGTCTTGCCTTCGGGGATATAGTCAACAGTGAAGATTGTATCACAGAGGGAAAATTCGATACACTTCAAGGATCGACAAATCAGCCTACCTTGACTATCATAGCGATATGCAAAATAAGAGACCTCTTTATTATCACTATTATACAAACTCTTGTGGCGCAGTTTACCTTCGTCGTTATACGTATAGGTGCTCCTATCAAGAAGAGACAACACACCTTTTTTATCGGCGCTATACCTCACCTCCTCAACAACCCTACCTTCGGAGTCGTAAGTCCAAGTGATTATTCCACACAAAGCACCATCGGAGTCGTAGGTTTTACACTTCACCATATTCCCCTCGGAGTCGTAGGTCCAAGTTGTCCTACAAGACTCTTCGATTTTCTCGATTTTGCGCCCGTGGGAGTCGTATGTTATTCGCTCTCTCACTCACCTGACCATTCTCATCCACAAACCTGACAGCCAAGATGCAGCCGGCGGAGTCGTAGTCATACTCATAGCGGCACAATATCGTATAGGGAGTTTTCTTCTCCACACAATCGCCCTGGGTATTGAACTTGTAGTACTCAATGGTGGGCTCAACATCCTTGGTTGCTTCTGTCAGTCCATAGGTACGCTTGGTCAACTGCACCACATCGCCATACAGCGGCTCGGCGTAATAGTTTGCCCTATTGGGCGCGTAGTGATTTTCTTGTCCCATCGCTTACATCTATTTTATCGGTATGTAATTTCTCTCTCGGAGTAGCTGGTAAGAAGTTGTTTGTCTGTTTCAAACTCCACACTCGACACCTCGTTTCCGTGGGAGTCGTATGTCCTAACTACTTTGCTGCACATAGCACCACTCTCCTCATCATAGAGGGCCTCCTCCACACATTGGCCCAGGATATTCTTTTTTGCCTTGTAGATGCGTCCACCTTCGATGTGGCAAATATTTTCGCCCTCGGGTGTGTACTCAAATTCACGAGAATTGTGATAAGAGCCGTCAGTATAGGCCACCTCATCCTTCGTAAGCAGACCGTCGGAGTTGTAGGTATATTGACGCTTTCTAATCACCGCACCATCTTCATCGTAATTCTCTTCCGTGGTCAGATGTCCCTGTGCGTCATACGAGAAAGTTTTCAAACGGAGGAAGCCACCCTCGGCATACACCTCCCTAACTTCCACCGGCTGGCCGTTGCTGTATAATACAACAACCCTGTTTACCTCTTGGCCACCCACCGCGTCGTAGCTAATTTCTTCAATCACCCTGCCTTTCGAATCGTATTTGATATGGTGCTTTTTGCCGAAATCATCCTCCTCGACACTCTCAATCAAAACACCCTCCGAGTCGTAGGTCCAATTCCGCTTCCTAATTAGGGTACCTTCGTTCAACTCTTCGATACACCTTCCATTCTGATCATACTTCCTCTGCAACACCCACCAATCGGACTCATCCTTGCTGCCAGTATGAACACGTACAGACAACAGATTACCCTGTTCATCGTACTCATACTCGTAGGCTTTATTGACAGTGATGTTGCCATTGCGATCATACCTTTGAGTCGACTCACAATCACCCCTGTCGTTAAACTTGTATATAGACACAGTAGGAACTATGCCACCGATTTCATCATCTATAGCATCGCCTATTACATCATCGAAATCACCATGCAGATAGTAGTGTCTGACAATCACCTGCTCTACATCGCCATACAGAGGATCTACACCCTCAAAATCATTATAATTATATCCAATTCTTCGAGTCACGTTTGCAAGTTTAGTTTCCATAGTTTTGAGATTTTAAGGTTTTAGAAATATTGTTTGATTAATTGGGCAGCCACAGTCGGCTGCGAGTTGGGTTGTGGGGACACACCAACACTTGGCATTCGTTTGAACACCCAGTACAGACGGCCGATTGCTGATTGCTTGTTTACATCCTCTGGCGGAGCACTCGCTCCACAATGGCATAGTCCACGTTGGCCCTCTCGCCGAGAAGGGTGCCACGCTCACGGAAGCGGCGCACAATCTCCTCCACTACATCCTCGCCAATGCCGAGCTCCGACAGGCGGGTGGCAAGGCCCAGCGAGCGGAAAAACTCCTCCGTGGCGGCAATGGTGCGGTCGATACGCTCGTCGGTGGTGCCTTCGGTAATGCCCCACACGCGCTCGCCAAACTGAACGATTTTCGAGCTCTTCTGCTCCCTCATCTCATTCATCACGCCGGGGAGTACAATCACGAGGGTTTGGCCGTGGGTGGTGCCACAGAGGGCCGTAATCTCGTGGCCAATCATATGGGTAGCCCAGTCCTGGGGTACGCCCATAGCGATAAAGCCATTAAGGCCCATCGTCGCCGAGAGCATATAGGTTGCCATAGCGTCGTAGTCATTCTGGTTCTCACGCACCTTGGGTGCCACCTCCACAACGGTCTGAAGCACGCCCTCTGCCCAGCGGTCCATCAGGGGCGAAATACCCGTGGTGGTGAGGTACTGCTCCATAACGTGGACAAAGGTGTCCGCAAGGCCACACGCCACCTGGAATGGGGGCAACGAGAAGGTCGTCGTGGGGTCGAGGATGGAGAATGTGGGGAAGGTGTTGTAGAAGGCATATTTCTCGCCCGTAGCCACATTGGAGATCACCGCACCGCGGTTCATCTCGGAGCCCGTAGCGGGGAGAGTGATGACACTCGCAAAGGGGAGCGTACCGCCATAGACCTTGGGATTGCACACCAATTCCCACGCATCCTGCTCAATCACCGCAGCGGCTGCAATGAGCTTGGTGCCATCGAGGGTGCTACCACCGCCCACGGCGAGCAGAAAACCAATGCCCTCGGCCTTACAAATCTCCACAGCCTTACGCAGGGTCTCCACCTTGGGGTTGGGCTCAATGCCCCAGAATTCGAGGTAGTCGAAGCCTTTGAGGGCCTCCACCACCTGGTCGTAGACGCCGTTAGCCTTGACGCTACCGCCACCAAAGGTTACAAGAATTTTCTTATCTCGTGGCAACTCCTTGGCCAAGCGAGCGATTTGTCCCTCACCGAAGATGAGTTTCGTGGGGTTTTGGAATACGAAGTTATTCATAGTCGTTAGACGATTTTACCGTTAATAATCACATTTTCAATCAATTCCTCGCCAAAGCTGTAAGGGATGTAGGCCAGCGAGGGCACGGGCTTCGACACCACAAGGTCGGCCCTGCGTCCCACCGAAATCGCTCCCCTATCGGCACTCAGTCCGAGGGCTGCGGCGCCATTGATGGTCAGCGCGCTCAGTGCCTCCTCGGGCGTGAGTCGCATCCTGATGCACGCCAGGCTCCACAGAAAAACCATATTACCCGAGGGCGACGAGCCGGGGTTACAGTCGCTTGCGATAGCCACGGGCAGGCCCGCATCAATCATCTTCCTTGCGGGCGCAAAGGGAAGGTTGGAGAAGAACGAGGCACCGGGGAGCACCGTGGGGATAGTAGTGCTTGCCGCCAAGTCCTTCACGTCCTGCTCGTTAGCCTCCTCGAGGTGGTCCACCGAGAGGGCTCCATAGCGAATGCCTACCTGCACGCCCCCACTCGAT